>JAILNL010000030.1 GCA_024691625.1 Schwartzia sp. (in: firmicutes) | reverse complement strand
TGGCGGTACATCATATCCAAAAGGTCAGCAGTCTTTTCAATGCCCTTTGCCAAAGGTGTTTTCCCGCCTGTCGGCATAGAAGCCAGTTTTTTCTGTGCGAAGTCAACGCTCTTCGTTACCGGCAGAAGAACCTCTGCCTGCTTTTTGCGGAAGGCAATCATACCGACACGGTCGCGTTTCTGATACGCTTCAAGAAGGATCTTCAAAATAACGCCTTTTACCGTCTTCATGCGCTCACGCGCTCCCATGGAACCGCTGGCATCGACGACAAATAGAAAAATGTTGCCTGTGCGCTTCTCGCGAATCTTCGTGCGTATATCTTCCTTATTAATAACAAGGGCACAGCCATTTTTCTCGCGCCATTTCTGGAATGGTGCCGCTGCACGGAGTGTCGCGTCAAAAGCTACGTCCGTCACCTTTGCGCGTGGCAGTGATGCACGGACGTAACGGCCCTGCCGCTCATCAGTACGCGTTGCGCTGCGTTTTCCGCTTCCCTTCTTTTTCTCTCTTCCCTTTACAGGCTCAATCCAGACCGGAGGAAGAACCACATTCTGATCAGCCGCATCAACGCGCTCATCATTACCCGCATTCGGATTTTCCATGTGCTCGCGGTCGTCTTTATCCTGTTCATTATTGCCCTCGTGCTCTTCTGTGTCAATCTTATCGTTTTCGGGAGCCGGGGGCTGTTCAAACATTTCCTGTGGAGGAGGCGGCTCCTTTTTGTTCTGCGGCTCAGGACTATGCATCTCCTGCTGTGTCTGCTGAACCGGCTCCTCAGCCTGCGGCTGCTCAGGACGCATACGGTGCGGCAGGACAAACTCCGCCGCCCTCTCCAAATCCTTCGGCAGAATGTACGTACGGCCTGCGAGAGCCGCGACAGCACGAGCCGCTTCAATAAGATAAATATCCGCGCGGTGTCCTGCCACGTTCGCCTTCATTGTGTAGACCGCGGCAAGGCGAATCATCGCGTCTGATGCCTCTACGTCGGGCAGAAGCACGCGGGCATCCGCAATCTGCTTCTTCAGCTTTTCTGTTTCCGCCTGCCACTCTTTTCGGAAGGCTTCACTGTTTTTTTCATAGGAAAGAACGCGCTGCATGATTTCCATGCGCGCTTCTTCATCCGGCATTTCGTCAATGGAGACAAACATGCCGAAACGATCCAGCGCAGACGCACCAAGCGTTCCGCTCTCCGGCGTCATGACGGCCAGCACCGTATATTTCGTATCGCACTGCTCGGAAAGTCCGTCGCGCTCAAGACGGTAGCCGCCGGCCTCCCGAACCCCAAGAATTGAGGACAGAATATCCTCCCGCAGGAGATTTGCATCGTCGACATAAATAATACCGCTGTCAGCCTCATCAAGCAAGCCCGGCTGAAGCTTCCGCTTGCCCAGACGGACAGCCGCCTCGGCATCAATGGAGCCGAAAAGGCGGTCCTCCGTGACGCTCACTGGAACCTCAACCCACGGCATATCTACAAGCTCGCGCGCAGCACGTCCGAGCGTCGATTTTCCGATTCCTTTTTCTCCACTCACCAAAAGTCCGCCCGTATTGGGATTTACAAGTGCCATCATTACAGCGCTTTTGGCTTTTTCCATACGGCAGAGAGCGGCGAACGGATATCCCTGCCGTCTCATGCGTCAATCACCTTGTCAACATTTTCCCAATCAAGCTTCTGTTCCTCGAAGGGACGGCGGCGCATACGATGCGGCAGCGCAAGGCGTGCAGCCGTTCGCAGGTCTTCCTTCGTTACCTCCGTATGTCCGTCTACAGCCGCGATAGTCTCAGCTGTTTTGATAAGCGTGATGTCAGCGCGGTGCCCCTCTACGCCCAGCGTAATGGAAATCTCTGCTGCCATACGCAAAATTTCATTTGTTACTGTAACCTGCGGGAGAAGCTTAATCGCACGTTCAATGCGGTGAACTTCCTTCTCCTGCTCCTCAGCCCATTTTGCATTGAATGCTTCCGGATCGTCCTCATATTCCAGACGGCGTTTGATGACCTCTGCACGCTTATCGAGATCCTTTTCACCCGTGATGTAAACAGACAGAGCAAAACGGTCAAGAAGCTGCGGACGGATATCGCCCTCCTCAGGGTTCATCGTTCCTACGAGAGAGAAACGGGCCGGATGGGAGTATGAAATACCCTCACGCTCGACCGTATTGATTCCCATAGCAGCGGAGTCAAGAAGAACGTCAACTACATGGTCGTCAAGAAGATTGATTTCATCAACGTAGAGAATGTTGCGGTTTGCCTCTGCAAGGATACCCGGCTCAAAGGAGCGTTTACCCTCGCGGATAGCAGCCTCAATGTCCAGAGTACCGACAACGCGGTCCTCAGTTGCGCTGACAGGAAGCTCAGTAACGCGCATCGGAAGAAGCTCAATCTCCGGCTCAGCTGAATCATATTTCTCATGGCACTCATCGCACCAGTTCGTCTTGTCATTCGGGTCGTCATGGAAACGGCAGCCAACGATGCACTGACGCGGCGGCAGAAGCTCAGCAAGAGCGCGGACCGTCGTTGATTTTGCCGTGCCCTTCTCGCCCTGAATCAAAACACCGCCGAGACGCGGATTTACGACATTCAGAATCAACGCCTTTTTCATATCCTCCTGCCCGATAATAGCCGTAAACGGGAATGTGCTCTTTCTTTTCATGCTATAAAACTCTCCTTCTTAATCCTCATCTTCGTCGTCTTCCTCAAGCTCACCCTCAACAGAGAGATAAAGCTCGCGAAGCTGTTCCTTCGTTTCATCTTTGGCATCCCACATGCCGCGCTGCTCTGCCTCAAGAAGCGTTTCAGCGATATTTTGAAGTGCCCACGGATTGACCTTTTTCATCCATTTCTGCACTTTTTCATCAAACGCGTATTTCTTCGCGTAGTCCTCGTACATCCAGTCTTCCATGACATTGCTTGTCGCATCCCACTGGAAGCTGATGTTCAGGCGGTTCGCCATGTCCATGGCGCCCTTGTAGCCGTGCTGCATAAGACCTTCAATGTATTTCGGATTCAGCGACTCGGAGCGAACAACACGCTTCATTTCCTCTGCCACCGTGCGGATTTTCGGGTTGCCGCGATTCGCGCTGTCACCAACATAGGAAACCGGTGCCTTCCCTCCGAAGCTCTTGATTGCCGCGACCATACCGCCCTGGAAACCGTTGTAATCGTCGGAGCTCAGGATATTCATATCATGATTTTCCTGATTCTGAACCGTGAGCTCAGTCGTTGAAAGGCGCTTTTTGAAGAGCTCCGGCTGGAACTCTCCGCGTCTGCCGCCGCCGAATACATGACCGCCCCAGCGGACGTAGACATCTGCCATATCATTCTCGTTCTCCCAGTTCTTCGAATCGAGCAGGAGATTGATGCCTGTACCGTAGGTTCCCGGAGCATCGCCGAATACACGGTATGCCGCGCTGCGCCATGCATCGTCCGCAGATGTTCCCGAAGCCTTCAGCGCCTCGCTGTCCTCGCGGATATGCTTTCTTACAAAGTTGTCTTCGTCGCTCTCATCAAGCTCCGCCACCATGAGCACAGCCTGATCCATAAGCTCCGCAATCTGCGGCAGCGTATCGCGGAAAAGGCCGCTGATGCGCGCCGTCACGTCTATACGTGGACGTTTGAGCTCATTTTTCGGGATAATCTCAAGCCCCGTCACACGGAGGCTTCCTCTCTGCCATACAGGGCGCACCCCGAGAAGATAGAAGAACTCCGCGATATCCTGACCGCTGCTTCGCATATTCGGACCGGACCACAGCACCATGCCGATATTCTCCGGATAATGTCCCTGCTCCGTGATGTAACGCTCAATCATCTTATCCGCAAGCTTTTTGCCCGTAAGCCAGCCAGCCTCGGAAGGAAGCGCACGGGGGTCTGCCGCGTAGAAGTTTTTGCCCGACGGCAGAAGGTCTACACCGCCCGCGCTTGGCGCTCCGGACTGTCCTGCTGGAACATAGCCGCCGGAAAGAGCATCCATCGTATGCTGCATTTCGTCCGTGGCACGCATAAGGCGCGGAACGATTTCCGTTAACATGAAGTCCGCAAGAGCGCGGAGCTTCTCCTGCCACTCGGACGGGCCTTCCACTATCATCGGCAGACGCATAACAGCCTCTACAGCAGATTCCTTGAAATCCGCCTCTGCGAGAGCCGCAACAAAAGCGTGGCTCTCCGAGCGGATAATATTCATAACCTCGCCCGCCGTCTTATTCAGCGATTCAATCAATACAGTCGGGTCTTTTTCAAGAGCCTCCTGCGTCGTATCGAATTTCTCCGCCCAAAGGTCCATGAGCGCGGGAATCCTGCCGTTGGAAAGACGCAGAAGGTGCTCCACCTCACTGACGAGAATCTCCCCTGCAGGCGGCTGTCCCAAAACATGAAGCCCCACATGAATCTCGCTGTCCTGCAGGTCCTCTATATAAGAATGAAGCTCACGGAGATAATCCTCAAAATTCATTCCGTCTTCATACGGAACAGATTCGTCCATCTCCGCTTTCCTCGCAAGCTCGCGAATCCTGTCCTCAAGCTCTTCTGCCTGACCGTCCTTTTGACTGTTGAAATGCGCATATTCATCCATGAGCTTTTCAAGCTCTGCGATTTCATCAAAAGCGCCGGCATCAGCTGTAGGAGCCGGAAGATATCCGATAAGGCAGGCACCGGAACGGCGTTTAGCGATAATTCCCTCGCCCGCGATTGTCATGAGGTACGGATATATATTCGGCAGCTCTCCTATGGCGATATCAGGATAGCTTGCTTCATCAAGGCCTACCGCTTTACCCGGCAGCCACTCTACGTTGCCGTGAGTACCGAAATGGATAACAGCATCTGCCTTGAACACATTTCTGAGCCAATAATAAAATGCCAGATACTGATGTGTCGGTGAAATCGACGGATCATGATACACACGCTGCGGGTCCATGCCATACTGACGCGCCGGCTGCACAGTAAGGAACACGTTTCCGTCCATAGTACCGGGCACAAGAATATTTCCTTCCTCAGACAGCATAATGCTGCCCGGAGCCTCGCCCCACTGCTCTGTCATGCGGGACTTAGCTTCCTCAGGAAGCGTATTGAAATACGAAACATACTCCTCCGCGGAAAGCTTCTCACACTCCTCCGCCTGTCTGTCTGTCATAAGACTTAAATCATTCGTTGCGTGAGATGTCATGAGCTTAATAAAAGCCTCTGCACTTTCCGGAACGAAATCCAGAGAATACCCTTCATCCTTCATGCGTTCAAGCAGAAGCCGTGCGCTCTCCATTGTATCCAGGCCCGACGCGCTTCCGATATTGTAATTCTTCGGAGGATAGTTATGGAAGATAAGAGCGATCTTCTTATCCTCGTTCTTCATGCGGTGGAGAAGCGCCCACTTGCCCGCCTTCTTTATCATTGCCCTTACACGCTCAGGCATCGGACGATAATTTATTGCTCCGTCCGGCATGACATATTTGCAGGAGATAGGTACACCATGTATAACGCCGTCAAGCTCCGGAAGTGCTGCGCCGATAGATGTCTCTACCGCGTTCATGCCCTCGCTGTTAGCGCGCCAGTCTTCCTCCTGCGTCAAAAGCGTATAGGCAGCGAGCCACACTACTCCCAGCTTTTTGAAATCCTCTGCAGTCAGGCTACCGTTGCCTGTCTGGGAAAACTTCATCGTCGTCATGACCGCGTCAACGACAGATTTTCCGTCCTTAGTAAAATACTTCGTGACAACCTCGCGCATGGACGGCATCCCGGATGCCGGGTCCGGCACCTGGTTAGTAAAGACAGGAATTGCGTTATATCCCTGTGCCTCCGCCTCAGAAACAAGCGCGTCAATATAATCAAGATCCTCCCAGATCCATTCATCACGATAGAAAAGAATACCCAGCGACGGGCGGCCATCCTTACAATACCCCGTACGGTACGCATCAAGATTGGTCATGCAGAGTCCGTCCATGCCCTTGTGGTAGATACCCGCCCAGCATTTCTGCTTCGGCTCAGGCACATCAACTACCGAAGAATCGTAAAGCGATGACGCATAAAGCCAAAAATGATTGAAGTTCGTGCGGCCCGCATAGAACGTATAGCTCTTAAGACGGCGTGCAGGAGCCTCGTCTATTCCCCATGAAAGATTCTCCTTAACGGAATCCATCAAAAACGGAATGTTATGCGACTTCATGTATTCCATGCAGGAGTCCCAAAAAGCAGACTTCGTTACATTATTAAAGAAGCGGGCCACAACAAGACTTGCCCCCGACAGCTTGCGTTCCCAGCCAAAGTTCCACTCGCTGGATTTTTCCATCATTACCGGCATGCAAAGGTCAGATATCTTTCCTTCCTCCTGCAGCCAAAGACAGGAGTCCTTCATTGCCGCATACCTGCGTCCGTCATTTGTCAGATAAATGATTTTTATATCCATACAAAATCCTTTCCCCATAAACTTATTCCCAAGCCCGTTTAATACCGATACGGGTATAGCTATAAGCGAAAACTATAAAAGCCTTTCCATTCATTTGGAAAGGCTAAAAAAATTATTTTCATTTGTTACGATACAATGGTGTTTCAAGGTAAAACTCTTTTCTTCTGTAAACAAATATATAAATTATATATATGGAAGCTCTTCAATTCAAATCGTATCACTCATAATAATCATTGTCAATTTGATTTGTGGCTTTTTGCCTAAATTTTTCTGAAACACATACAAAAGATTCATTCTTCCGGTGCGAAAAATCCGATGATTGTATGTATCGCAAAGTCCATTGACTTAGGATTAGTCAGTATATGGTCGCCATTTTCAACAGGAATCAGCTCTATTACATTCTTTTCGGCGAAGCTGACGGAATCCTCAAAGGGAACCTTTTCGTCCTTTGTTCCATGAATAATGATGATATCGTCCGCGTAGTCAAAGTATTCGTAATTGCGGACGTCACTCGTTTTGAGCCCCTCCATGAAGTCCTTGTCTATCTTCATTTTACGATCGAAGCCCACAAGGATTTCCTTTCCCTTCTCCAGCTTCACGCGGTCAGGCTCCGAAATGTTATGCCCCATGATTTCATACATATCCGTTCCGGGGGCGCGAAGAGCGATTTTTCTGAAGGGATTCCCTATTTCCGCAATATATTTCAGTCCGAGATATCCGCCAAAGCTTGTGGCATAGAGGTATATATCCTCTGTATTAAATTCCTTTTTTGCGTATTCAATCACAAGTGTCAGATACGTCATGCACTCATCAAGTACAAGCTTCTTGCGTGCGTCGTCACCGTGACATGGCCAATCGAAGCATATAACTCCGTAATTTTTGTACTTGGAGGTCAGCCTTTCGGCAAATTTTTCCGCGGAACGGTTCTCCTTGTTTCCGCCAAAGCCGTGCGTGGAAATCACCACACGGTCAACGGCGTGTATGTCTTTGTCAAAGTAGAGCTTGCAACGTATGCTCAGCCCCTGTTCGTTTATGTCAAAATGTTTTTCCATTGAATTACCTTCTATTATTGTATGTGTCCCGTACTTTCCAATCGAAGCAGCGCTTCTTTTCTCCAAAGCCCCTCAGCATAGCCAGTGAGGCTGCCGTCCGCGCCGATGACACGGTGGCACGGTACGATAAGACAGACCGGATTATGTCCTATGGCTCCACCTGCTGCCTGTGCAGACATACGTACTTTTCCCATGCGTCGTGCAGCCTCAGCAGCTACGGCGCCGTACGTTGTTGTTTCCCCATAAGGAATCGTCAGTAGAATCTCCCATACAATCCGACGGAAAGTTGTTCCTTCAAGCAAAAATTTCGGAGAAAAATCCGGCTTTTCTCCCGTAAAGTAGCGCTTTAGCCAGTGCTTTGTTTCTCCAAAGACGGCTGACTCCGTCTCCTGCATTATCTCTTCCGAATCTTTAGTAAACCAAAGTCCTGTGAGAGCATCTTTTACCGCCGTCATCGTCATTTTCCCTAGAAATGTATCAAAATAGGCGTATGCCGTCATTTATTTTCACCATTTCCGTAAAACCCGAGTTCTACAAGATTTCCGTCCGGGTCGCGCAGATAAATGCTTTGTATCGGTCCCAGTGTTCCGTGCCTTTGTACAATGTCCCGTTCCAGAACTGCACCCCGTGCGAGAAGCTCCTTCTTCACCTCATGAATATCCCCATTCACGCGAATGCAGAAATCAAGGCTCCCGGAAAGCGGGTAGAATGCTGCCGGCTCAAATTCAGCAGCACGGGTATGAATGTTGATCTTCGATGTACCAAGGCGGATACTGTACCGCCCCTCGTATTCCTCCACGGGGAGCCCCAGAATGTCCCTGTAAAAATGAAGACACCGTTGAAGAGCCGTCGTCGTGAGGACAATGTGATCAATCTGTTCAGCTTTCACGGAAACCTCTCCCTTCTTGCTCATACACGTTCAGTTACAGCAATCTCTCCATTCTCCTGTCTGTCTGCAATATCATTCAAAGATGCCTGCAGAAATCCCAACGTGAAAATATTTGTGCGTAACAAAAACATCAGCACATATAAAATACGCGGGCTTGGATTCGAGCGTTTATAGACGAACCAAAGAATAATCGCCGAAAAGGCAGCAACAACCACTACGTTGAACAGGAACGCGCCCATTGCAAACCACATAGCAACATCGGATTTAATTCCGCCATCTACGCAGTTAATATAATTTCCGATCCCCTGCAGTGCTGATAATCCCACCATGATGAGCGTAGTTATCACGATGACCTTCTTATAGGTTTTGTTCGCTACCGAGTCAAGCGCTATTCCCATGCGATAGCGCGTCTCAACCAGCTCGCCGCCCAGCTGGTAAATCCAGTAGTACATATAGAAAGAGCATGTGAGGATAGAAAAAAGCACCGCTTTCCCTCCGCTTGCACACCTGGGCTTTTCCGATACGGTATGGACGTCGTTCGTAACCTGTGCAATCCAGTACAATCCGTAAAGACCACAGGTCAAAAAAGTAAATAAGACTCTCAATGTAATATCATGTCTCTCGATTCTTTCCACTGGTTATCCTCCCAAAGAAACAAAAATTTTTCCTGTCCATCATAGCACGACAGAAATTTTTTCTCTACCCAAAGCGCAGTCTGAATCAAAAAGAGGGACAAAAGGCTTCTCTTCGTCCCTCGTATTTCCCCTCTTACAGGATATATAATACAGCTTTATTCAGAATTTTTAAGTACTCTTGCAATCTCATTCATGAGCAGCCGTACATCTATTGGCTTCGCTACGTGTCCATTCATTCCTGCTTTGAAGGCTTCCCTTTTGTCCTCTTCAAAGGCATTGGCTGTCATCGCGATAATCGGAATATCTGCCTTCTCCTTGTCCTTCATATTCCTTATTATCCTTGCAGCTTCATAGCCGTTCATATTCGGCATCTGAATATCCATCAGAATGACATCATATTTATGCGGCTCGGAATTTTCTATCGCTTCTACGCAGATATTGCCGTCAGATACATGCTCCACTATAAATCCCGCATCTCCAAGGATAGCCTTGGCAATTTCAGCATTTATTTCGTTATCCTCCGCCATCAAAATAGACTTGCCGCTGAACTGCTCCGGGTCTATTGCGACAACAGCTGGCTGATTCGCGCCGGCCTTTTCCGCGATACGGAGCGGGAATGTGACGATAAAGGTCGTGCCCTCTCCCAGCTTGCTCTTTACCTCGATAGTTCCGTTCATGAACTCAACAAGGCGTTTCACAATGGGCATTCCAAGGCCGGTTCCCTCTATCTTGGTACTTGTCGTATTGTGTTCACGGGAAAACTCCTCGAAAAGATGAGGCAGAAACTCCTCTGACATTCCTATGCCCGTGTCTGAAATCGTTGTCCTGAAAACAGTCCATCCTGTCCTGTCGCCCGGCAGCTCTTCAAGATGGATATGAACACTTCCTCCCGCATTCGTATATTTGTATGCATTGGAAAGAATATTCATGAAGACCTCGTTAGTCTTTGTGGCATCACAGTACACATACTGATGCTTTACGTCGAGCTGCATAGTGTATTTGATATTTTTCTGTTCCATCATTTCATGGAAAACCGTATACATACTCTCTGCGAACTGTCCCACATCGCATTCGGATTCGTCAAGTATAAGTGTGCCCTTTTCTATTCGGGCCATTTCAAGGACGTTGTTCAATATGGATAGCAGGACTCTGCTTGCATCTTTTATCTTTGCAAGATACTGAGCGCGTTTTTCGGGTTCTTCCTGATGCTTCTCCAAAAGGTCGCGAAGTCCCATTATGGCATTCATAGGCGTGCGGATATCATGGGACATATT
>JAILNL010000205.1 GCA_024691625.1 Schwartzia sp. (in: firmicutes) | reverse complement strand
TGGCCTGAGTTCTGGTTCAGCGGAAACAATATTGATCCGCTTCGTACAGGAGATTTGATTGAGCATATACGGTTCTCCGCCGAAAAGAAAAAGACACATGAAGGCGGTAAGCTTTCGGTGCTTTTGCTTGTGATATCAAAGTCAGGAAGCACCTTTGACACCATGTCGGCTTTCATGGTCGTGTTAAATGAGCTGGACAAGGCGGAAAACATTGATGTCAGCGTGGTGGCTGTGACAGATCCTTCCAGGGAGAAGCCAACGCTTCTGAAGAAACTTGCGGAGGAACGCGGCTGGGAAACCTTTGCAGTGCCTGATGGCGTGGGCGGAAGGTTCTCGGTGTTTTCAGAGGTCGGGCTTGCGGCGGCCTGCTGCTTTGGCTTTGATATTGAACAGTTCCTTGCAGGGGCACGCGCCATGGACGAGGCGTGTAAAACTTCGGAGCTGTTTGAAAATCCTGCAATGCTGAATGCAGTGCTGAAGTTTATTGCGTCTGAAAAGTATGGACGTGACATAGAAGTCCTTATGCCCTATGGGGATTATCTGAAGTCTTTGTCAGAATGGTATATTCAGTTGCTTGCGGAATCCCTGGGAAAGACTTACAATCGTAATGGTGAAAAGATTTATTATGGGAGAACCCCGATAGTTGCGGTGGGAACCACAGATATGCATGCGCAGACTCAGCAGCATCAGGAAGGACGGCTTAATAAAGTAGTCCAGTTTGTGCGTGTTGAGGAATGGGAGCGTGACTTTGTAATCCCGAATGTTTTTCCGTCGGTAGAAAAGCTGGCATCTTTTTCCGGAGCAGAAATGGGCAGCGCGCTTGAAATAGCCCGCGCCGCAAATGAAGAAGCTCTTTCGGGAAATCACCGCTTCAATGCTTTGTTCAGTCTTCCGAAGCTCACTCCGTACCATATCGGTGAGCTTATGTATCTGCTGGCGCTTTCGGTTGCTTACGAGGGCGAGCTTGCGGATGTTGATGCTTTTGACCAGCCGGGGGTTGAAGCATACAAGAAAATCATGGGGCCGAAAATAGCGGCGCTTGGAAGGAATTCTTTGAAGGCATGACGGTTGACGAGTTCATAGAATGTTTTTATGCAAATCTGACACCTGAGGGAAAGAAATATCTTTTGCCTGTCATGTTTGCATCAGTGATTTGCGGAACAGGAATCAGCAGCTGTCTGGTTTCGGAGCCCGAGCCGGCTCCTATTGTGAAGCTGCCGCAGCGTGCTGAGGTTTCGGCCGGGAGCGCAGACAGCGCGCCCGTTGCTGTGCCGATAGCAAAACCGGTGGTGCTGCATTCGCCTTTTTCGGCTGAGCACAATGAAAGAGAACAGGTTCATAAAAGCCTGCAGACGGCATCTGTGAAAGGGCCGGCTGAAAAAACAGAACGCACGCGTTCACGCAAAGAGCCTGTGAAGCTTGTGGGAACAGCAAGCTCATCTGCCGGAGTGATGGCAGTTTTTTCCCGGGGGAATGAACATTGGAGCATGGCTCCCGGGGAGCGGCACGGAGATGTTGAGCTTTTGGAGCTTACTGAAGCCGCTGCTGTAGTAGAAACATCTGAAGGAATACTCACCCTGCGTCTTTCGGGACGCTGAGGAGGAAAATGTATTGAGGATTTATGGGACCCCAAAATTAAAAACGGCGATATTTTCGTTTTTGGCGGCGTTTTGCTTTTGGAACGCAGATGCCGGAGCAGAGCAGGTTACTCTGAATGTGGCTGACGGAAATGTGCGCGATGTTCTTTCAATGGTGTCCCGTCTGGGTGATATCAATCTTGTAGTAGATGATTCTGTGCAAGGCCTGGTATCTATGCGGCTGGACGGGGTAGAGCCTGATGACGCGGTAGAACTGATTGCCGCGGCTAAGGGACTTGCCGTGGAACGGCGCGGAGATGTTTTTGTAGTTAGTTCGATAAAGCCCGAGAATTCAGCTTTTTACCGTATGTATACGTATCCTCTGCAATATGCTGAACTTGATACGGTGAGAGAAGCGGTTTCCATGGCTTTAAGAAAAGCTGACCGGAAGGAAAGCAGCCCGTCAAAGGATACGGGCGGTTCGGGTGTAGGAGCTGCGGAGCGTGTACTTGCTGATTCGGGGACGAATACGCTTGTGCTTTACGGTACTGCGGCAGAAAATGAGGCGGCGAGGCGTATAGTAAGGGCGCTTGACCAGCCGATAAAACAGGTATCGTTGGAAGCAAAGGTAATTGCGATTTCCAAAGAAGCTTCAAAGAAACTTGGTGTAGAATGGGAATGGTCTAAGGTACCTCAGTATCCTGAGTACACTAAAGACTATGAATCGAGAAGACATTCTGTGCAGAATCCGGACGGTTCATATACGACAGTAACGGAATCCGTTCCCAAGGAAACTGCTGAACGGACGTGGAAGAACGGCGAGTCGATGCCGGGAATTATACGGTTCGGACACGGGCCGGGCGGCCATCCTTTTGAATTCTACTATGGAGCGCAGATACAGGCTCTGATAACCGACGGCAAGGCAAAGCTTCTGGCGCGGCCAAACATCACGACACTTCAGGGGCGTGAAGCCCAGATAAATATCGGGGGCGAGGTTCCCGTACCGGTGGTGACGTCGACGAATACCGCGACAACGACAAGTATCACATATCGTGATGCCGGAATCATTCTTCGCTGTACACCTCGTGTGAATCCCGACGGGGCCATCACCACAAAGGTACATACCGAGGTCAGCTCACCGCTTTACGTTGATTCATTGAAAGCATATCAGTTTCAAAAGAGGTCGGCAGATACGGTTGTCCGTCTGAAGGATGGAGAGACAATGGTAATCGGAGGGCTGATCGGGAGTGAGGAATCAAAATCGCTTTCGAAGGTTCCTTTCCTTGGAGATTTACCTATATTGGGTGCATTTTTCCGCAGCGTCAGAAAAAGCAAATCCGATTCAGAAATTATGATTTTTCTTACAGCTCATGTGCTGGATGAAGGGGAATCTCCTGTCATAAAGTCTTCGGAAGATTATGAAAAAGAAAATAAAAGCAAATAATACGGGACTATATCCGTTTGATATATGTTTGATATATTTGGTATAATATACTGAGTGATTTGCGAGAGGAGACAAGATTCATTATGTCTATAAAAATTTTGATTGCAGATGACCATGCTCTGCTGCGACAGGGAATTAAGCGCGTTTTGAATTTCGAGGAAGATCTCGAGGTTGTAGGAGAGGCAGAAGACGGACAGGAAGCTCTTGCCCGTACTCTTGTGCTGCAGCCGGATATTTTGCTGCTTGACCTCAATATGCCTAATCTCAGCGGACTTGAGGTAACAAAACAGCTTCAGGCAGCTAAGTCGCGCACGCGCATTATCGCGCTTACCATTCACGGCAGCGATAAATATGTGCTTGAAATGCTCCGCAACGGTGCGCTTGGGTATCTTCTTAAAGATGTTGAGCCGACAATGCTCATCAAGGCAATTCACGTAGTAAATAATGGCGATGCTTTTGTATATCCGAAGCTTGCCGAGCGTATTTTCGGCGGTCTTCAGGAAGGTGAGGACGTCAACGAGAAGGCACGCGAGATGTGGAGAGAGGGCCGCGCTGAGCGCCTTACGCCGCGCGAGATGGACGTTCTTTCCTGTATCGCTAAGGGCTTCTCCAATCAGGATATTGCGCAGGCTCTTTTCGTAAGTGAAAAAACGGTTAAAAACCATCTTACAAATATCTTCCGCAAACTCAATGTTAATGACCGCACGCAGGCGCTTATCTATGTTCTTAAACACAAGATAATGACGCTTGAGTAAATTTGTTCATAAGTTGACAGTGTTGATATGACCGTTGTACTATAAAGTGAGAATTATCTGGGGCTTTATGGGGGCTTGGTCTTCGTATCAGAGACAGGAGTCTCAGCACCCGTTAGTGTCATACATATGATGGAATTGCATAAAGAAAGTTGACGGGGTAAGGTTCCGCCAGGAATAAAGAGAAGCCGGTGAGATGCCGGCACGGTCACGCCACTGTATGACAGAGTCGGCAGAAACGATGACACTGAACGCGGGCGCGAGTCCAAGTTCGGGAAAGCTTTTGCACGGCAATGATGTCGAGTCAGGATATCTGCCTTCCCAACAATCACCGTTTGTACCCACGAGCGAAGGGAAGGGGATTTAAATTGTATCAGCAGGCCTTCCTGGGGGAAGGTCTTTTCTTTTTGCACTTAGCTGCTTTATACAATATAGGAGGGTAATCGGAATGGCAGGAATTTTTTATGGAATCGGCGTAGGACCGGGAGATCCGGACCTTTTGACGATGAAAGCCGTCAATACCATTCGAAAAGTTGACGTGCTTATTGCACCGAAAACCGAGAAAAAAGACGGCAGTGTAGCATATGATATTGCTAAGCCGTATCTTCGGGACGACGTACAGATTGTATACCAGGTTTTCCCGATGGTTAAGCATTTCGAGCAGTCTACAGATGCCTGGGAATCGAATGTACAGGAAATTCTCGGCTTCCTTGAACAGGGGAAGAATGTAGGCTTCCTGACGTTGGGCGATGCTATGTTTTTCAGCACCTATATCTATATTTTCCGCCTGCTTGAGAAAAAAGGAGTAAAAATTGAGACCATTCCGGGTATTCCGGCATTCATTGCAATCGGCAGCCATCTTGGCTGGCCTATCGTTGAGGGAAATGATGTGCTGAGCATTATTCCGGCGACGGCAGACAAAGAAACTATTGAAAAGGTTATGGAGGTTTCGGATAATGTAGTCCTTATGAAGGTCTACAAAAACTTCCCTGAAATTGCCGACCTTCTTGTGACGAATAAAATGATAGAAAACTCTGTTATGGTCAGCCGTGTAGGCATGCCGGATGAGGAACGCATTGACGATATCCTCGCCCGCAAGGACCAGCCGGTCAACTATCTGTCTACCGTCCTGGCACGCAGGACGCCGGAGAAATAAGATGGCGGCGGTATTGCCGGTCAGTCTCAAGCTGGTCGGAAAAAAGTGTGCTGTTATCGGCGGCGGAGCTGTGGCACTGCGCAGAGTGAAGGCTCTTCACGAAGCAGGGGCACAGATTCGTGTTATTGCACCGGAGATAGATTCCGAGCTTTTGAAATTCACACGGGAAGAAAATATTGAGTGGATTGCCGAGCCGTTTACGGCATCACTCGTCTTGGGAATGTTTCTTGTTGTGTGCGCTACCAATGATGAGTCCGCAAACCGTTCTGCCGCGTGGGCAGCAAAGGCTACGGGTGCTCTGGTGAATATGGCGGCTCCTCCGATGGATCTCAGCGATTTGATGTTCCCGGCCTTTGCTGAAAAGGACGGACTTTTGCTGACGGCGTCAACAAATGGAGCAAGCCCGGAGCTTTCACGCAAACTGCGTCAGGAGCTGGAGGGTATTATTGATGTTTACGGGCCATGGCTCGAGATATTGGCACCTATACGTGAAGAAATGAAAGAAAAGCTTGCTGGGAGTACTGCACGTCAAGCCTTCTGGCGGGAGGCTCTTGACGATGCTGTCATGGCTCTCGTTAAAGAGAAGAAGTATGATGAGGCGGAGGCACAGGTAAGAAATGCAATTGGTCGTTTTGGGACTGAATCATAAAACAGCACCGGTTGAAGTAAGGGAAAGGTTTTCTTTAACAAAGGAACAGATACATAATGGTCTGCGTCATTTGAGCGAATACGGAGGAATTGACGAAGCTGTTGTGCTTTCCACCTGCAACCGCAATGAAATATATGCAGTTGTTGATATGGATACCGATGAATCAGAGATTTTAAAGAATTTCTGGTCTGATCTCACCGGAAATGAAGATGATGTCAGCGAGTATCTCTATAAATTTTCGGATGAAGAGTGTATCCGTCATCTGTTCAACGTGGCATCCAGTCTTGATTCTCTCGTAATCGGAGAAGGTCAGATTCTGAGCCAGGTAAAGCAGGCGTACGCCATAGCCCATGAGGAGGGCGCTACCAGTACAATAATGAATACGCTTTTCCATCGTGCTATTGCTACAGGAAAACGTGTCCGCACGGAAACCCGCATAGCGTTTAATGCTGTTTCGGTCAGTTATGCGGCTGTTGAGCTTGCACGCCAGATTTTCGGCGAGCTGGACCAGTCGTCGGCACTTATTTTCGGTGCAGGCAAAATGGCTGAGCTTACGGCTGAAAATCTCGTGGGACGCGGCGTTAAAAAAATATATGTAGCGAACCGTCATAGGGACAAAGCTGAGGAAATGGCTGAAAAATTCCACGGCGAGGCTGTTGCATTTGATGAAGCGCTGCTTCATACCTCGAATTTCGATGTTGTTGTAACATCGACGGGTTCTCCTCATTATGTGGTGACACCGTGGGAAACGCAGCTTGCCATGAAAAAACGTCACGGCCGTCCGCTGGTTTTCATTGATATTGCTGTCCCGCGAGATGTTGACCCTGAGGTTGACACTATTCCGGGAGTTACTGTCTACAACATTGACGATTTGGAAGAGGTTGTAGATGAACATAGGCAGGAGCGCGAGAAAGAGGCCCATGAGGCAAGGCATATTATCGATGAAGAAGTAAAATCCATTCAGGATAAATTCCAGTATTTATCCTTTCAGCCTCTTATGGCACGCCTTTCGAAGCGTGCAGACAAGGTGCGCCGCCGTGAGCTTCGTCGTGCGCTTGGAAAGCTGCCGGATATTTCGGAAGGCGACCGCAGGATTGTTGAGCAGATGTCAAAGATGATAGTCCGCAAGCTCTTACGGTTCCCGATGATGGAAATCAATGCGGCGGCAGGCACGGATCGCGAGCAGTTCTACATTGAGGCTATGCGGAGCCTGTTTAAATTAGATTTTATCGGAGAGGCAGAGGCAAGTGAGACAGAAAATCATAATTGGGACGCGCAGCAGTAAGCTGGCACTCTGGCAGGCTGATTATGTAGCCGAGTGTCTGCGTAAACAATATCCCGGAATCGTGGTTGAAGAAAAAAAGATGACGACAAAGGGAGATAAAATTTTAGACGCGCCACTGGCAAAAATTGGCGGCAAGGGGCTTTTTACAAAGGAACTTGAGGAGGAAATGCTTGCGGGCGGTATTGACCTTGCGGTTCACAGCCTTAAGGATATGCCTACGGAGGTTCCGGAAGGGCTTATCATCACTGCAGTTACAAAGCGTTTTGACCCGGGTGATGCGGTTGTATGCCCGAAATACAAAACATTGGATGCCCTTCCGCAGGGTGCGCGTGTGGGTACGTCAAGTCTCAGACGCCGTGCTCAGATTCTTGCTGTTCGCCCGGATTTGGAGCTTATTGACCTGAGGGGCAACGTGAACACAAGACTCAGAAAGCTTGATGAGGGTGAGTACGACGCTATTATCCTTGCTGTGGCAGGATTGAAGCGCCTTGGCTTCGGAGACCGCATTACGGAGGTCCTGCCAAAGTCCATGTGTCTGCCTGCTGTCGGGCAGGGAGCACTTGCGATTGAAGCCCGTGAAGATGACGAGGAAATACGCAGCATGCTTGCCTTCCTGCAGGACGATGAAACTACACGCTGTGCAGCAGCAGAGCGCGCGTTTTTGGAAACTGTGGAGGGCGGCTGCCAGGTTCCCGTTGGGGTTTATGCGGTTCCGTCGGATGGCGGGGTCGAGGTGGAGGCTGTAATAGCATCTCTCGATGGAAAACGCCGTTTCCGCGACAAGGTCAAGGGAGAATGGAAGGATGCCGAAGACCTTGGACATCAGCTTGCGAACCGCCTGCTTGATGCCGGGGGCATAGAAATCCTTCATGAAATAGGTTTACTGCTCGACCGTAAATAACGGTCGGGCTCTTTTACGGAAGCAATCAATTTAGGAGAGTGAAATTATGCCTGGAATGGTATATCTTATCGGAGCCGGTCCCGGAGACTACAGGCTCATTACGTTGAAAGGCAAAGAGTGCCTTGAGTCCGCGGATGTTGTTGTATACGACCGTCTCGCTGATGACCGTATTCTCGGATGGGCACCGAAGGATGCCGAGTTCATTTATGTAGGCAAGGCATCGGCAAACCATACAATGAAGCAGGGAGATATCAATCAGCTCCTCGTTGACAAGGCGAAGGAAGGCAAATGTGTTGTCCGTTTAAAGGGCGGTGACCCGTTTGTATTCGGACGCGGCGGCGAAGAAGGAATGCTGCTGCGCGAAAATAATATACCCTTTGAAATCGTTCCGGGTGTAACCTCAGCTATTTCTGTTCCGGCATATGCAGGCATTCCTGTCACGCACCGTGCGGTCGCTACGTCTTTTGCGGTAATCACGGGGCATGAAGACCCTACAAAGGGCGGCTCCAATATGCGTTGGGACAAGCTTTCCACAGGTGTTGATACGCTTGTATTCCTGATGGGTGTTTCCAATCTTCCGCAGATTACAAAGAAGCTCATTGAAAACGGACGTCCGGCAGATACTCCGGCGGCAGTTATACGCTGGGGTACAAAGGCTGAGCAGCGTACCCTCGTAACAACGGTTGGAACGGCTGCTGAGGACGTAAAGAAAAACGGAATCAAGCCTCCTGCAATCTTTGTTGTGGGTGATGTAGTGAAACTGCGTGAGGAGCTTGCTTGGTTCGATAACGAAGCACAGCGCCCTCTGTTCGGCAAAAAGGTGGTTGTGACACGTTCCCGTGCACAAGCTTCGAGGCTCACCAGAAGACTTGAGGATTTGGGCGCAGGCTGCATTGAGCTTCCTGCAATCCGTCTCGTTGAGCCCTCCGACCATTATGAAGCAGTAGATGCGGCCATTTCTCTTCTTGCATCATATGACTGGCTTATTTTCACCAGCGTTAACGGGGTAGACCGTTTCTTTGACCGCCTGTTTGCGGCAAACAAGGATACAAGGGATTTGGCAAAGGCTCACATTGCAGCAATCGGAAAGGCTACAGCCGCACGCTTAAGACAGTACGGCATTCTTGCGGATATTGTTCCCGCGGAATTCCGTGCAGAAGGAGTTTTGGCTGCTCTTAAGGGCGAGCTTGCTCCCGGTGAGCGTGTCCTTATTCCGCGCGCGCAGGAGGCTCGTGAGGTACTCCCGGAAAGCCTGCGTGAATACGGAGCTATCGTTGATGTAGCGCCTGTTTATGAAACGGTCGCTTCTACGGAAGACCCGTCGAATGTTAAAGCTCAGCTGGCTGCCGGAGAAATTGATTATGTAACCTTTACGAGCTCATCAACGGTCAAAAACCTTGTGAAGCTCTTAGGCGATGCAGACCTTCTCAAGAAAACAAAGGTAGTGGCTATAGGGCCTGTTACCGCTAAAACCTGCGAGTCGCTGGGAATTACGCCTGCGGCTGTTGCAGAAGAGTATACCATTGACGGGCTTGTGGAGACTCTCCGCAGCATTTGATGCCGGGTCTTTTTCCGCCATGCGGTGTCAGATGCCGTTCGACGTAGCGCCTCTGCTACGACTTCACGGCATCTTCCTTGCCTGACGAAAAAATACCTCGGCAGTTCAGTTGAACTGTAGGCTGTTTAATGCCGTGTCTTTTTCCGCCATGCTGTGTCAAAAGGCTCTCGACGCAGCGATACTGCGATATCGAGTCTTTTTCCTTGCCTGAATTTGTTATTGTTTCCTTGCGATATTAGGAGGAATTATTGTGTTTGAACAAAGATTACGTCCGCGCCGTATGCGCATTTCTGAGGCTGTTCGTTCAATGGTCCGCGAGACCAGCCTTTCCGTAAAGGATTTCGTTTACCCGATTTTTGTTATTCCGGGAGAAAATATTTCTGAGCCTATCCCAAGCATGCCAGGCTGCAGCCGCCTGTCGGTGGATAAAGCCGTGGAGCTTGCGAAGGAGGTTTATGACCTTGGCATTCCTTCTATTGAGGTGTTTGGTCTGCCTGAGTACAAGGACGAAATTGGTTCGTCCGCGTGGGATATGAAGAGTCCTGTTCAGCGTGCTATTGCAGCAATTAAAAAAGCGGTACCTGAGCTTGTTATTGTCGGAGACGTATGCCTCTGTCAGTACACCTCTCACGGTCACTGCGGAAAGCTGGACGGTCATTATGTAGATAACGATGCAACTCTTCCGCTTCTGCAGAAGGTTGCAGTGAGCCAGGCGGAGGCAGGTGCCGATATAATCGCTCCGTCTGATATGATGGACGGACGTGTTCGTGCT
>JAILNL010000200.1 GCA_024691625.1 Schwartzia sp. (in: firmicutes) | reverse complement strand
CGTTTACGGGTAGCAAGTAATCAACGCATGGCTGGCAGGCCAAATTTTGACGCATTTATGCGTAGCTAGTTTAGGATAGGGCTATGCCCGAAAATGAAATACCACCCGCTACGCGGGTGGATTTTTATTGCAGGCTTTTATAATTTACCAATTTTGAATAACAAAAAAGCTCCGAAGCATTTGCTTCGGAGCGAATTTTCATTGGTGACTCCTACCGGATTCGAACCGGTGAACCCGCCGTGAGAGGGCGGTGTCTTAACCACTTGACGAAGGAGCCGAGAATTATATTACTACAACCCGGTATCGAAGTCAAGCATTTTTTTATTTTTGTTGAAAAAATTATTCGGAGAGTTTCTTAAGGGCCTTTTGCAGACGTTCGATGGATTCTTCCTGCCCAAGGAGGTAAAGAAGCTCCGTGACACCGCCAGGGGTGACCTTCTGCCCGGAAAGTGCTATGCGCATAGGCCACATTACAGCACCCATCTTGAGCTGTGTGCCCGCTATAACACCCTGCATAATAGCGTCAATGGAGTACGGCGTCCAGCCCTGTGCAGCCGACAAGTCGCGAAGAGCCATGTCAATGACCTGCTTTGCGATTTCCGTCGTTACTTTGTTGCGCTTATTCAGGAAAAGCTCAGTGTCGTATTCGGGAAGTTCGCGGAAGAATTTGATCATTTCCGGAATTTCGCCGAAGCGGCTTACGCGGGTGCGGAGAAGACCGCATGCATATAGCCATTTTTTATCGAGCTCTTCCGTAAGCTCTCCGGCAAAAGGCTTGGACAGCTTCGAGAAATCGAAGTCGCTCATGTTCTTGAAGTATTCGCCGTTTACCCAGTCAAGCTTAGCGTAATCAAATACTGCCTGGGATTTGCTGAGACCTTCAAGAGAGAAGACCTTTGCTATTTCCTCCATGGAGAAAATCTCCTGATTAGATTTCGGGCTCCAACCGAGAAGCGCTACATAGTTTGTGATTGCCTCAGGAAGATATCCCATATCAACTAGCTCGGAGAAGCTTGTTGCGCCGTGGCGTTTTGAAAGCTTAGAAACAGAACCGTCCTCGTTCTTGCCCATTACCGGTGCAAGATGAACGAAGGTCGGAATGCTCCAGCCGAATGCTTCGTAAAGAAGTACATGCTTCGGCGTGGACGTAATGAACTCCGTGCCGCGGATGATGTGCGATACGCTCATAAGATGGTCGTCGATAACATTTGCAAAGTTATAAGTCGGCATACCGTCACGTTTGATGAGGACCTGATCCTCAAGCTCATCATTGTTGATGGTTATATTGCCGTGAACAACATCATGGAATGTAGTCGTGCCGGAAAGAGGCATCTTCTGGCGGATTACATACGGGTCGCCTGCATCAAGATGTGCCTTGATTTCCTCCTCGGAGAGATCGCGGCAGTGGCGGTCATAGCCTTTGTATTCGCCGTTCTCATGAGGGTGCTCCGTATCGCAGAAGCAGCGATATGCGAAACCCTTTTCGATGAGCTCCTCAGCGTATTTTTTATAGATTTCCTGTCGCTCGCTCTGTACGTAAGGGCCGCAGTCGCCACCGATGTCCGGACCTTCGTCCGGGATAATGTGCGCTGCGTCCAGTGTGCGTTTTATGAAATCTACTGCATCGGGAACAAAACGTGCACGGTCCGTGTCTTCGATACGAAGAATGAACGTGCCGTCATTTGCCTTTGCGAAAAGATAGCCATACAGGGCTGTCCGAAGATTGCCGATATGCATATACCCCGTCGGACTCGGAGCAAAGCGCGTGCGTACGTTTGTCAAAATCATGACCTCCAAAAATAATTCAATACGTTCTTAGTTATATATTACTATGAACAAAAGAAGTAAACAAGATGTTTTGCCGTGTGCAGGGTATCCTGCTATATGGTATAATAATAGCTTAGATGTAATGACTCTGATTGCACGAAAATATGGAAAGTGAGCGTGAAGCAGTGAGCCGCGTTGCTGTATTGATACTTACATTTAACGAAGAAAAACATATAGTTGACTGCATACGCTCAGCATCCTTTGCGGATGAAATTGTCGTAGTAGACTCAGGAAGCAAGGACGCAACCATTGAGCTTGCAAAATCGCTTGGAGCAAAAGTAGTTGTTCACAAGATGGAAGGTTTTGCGGCACAGAGAAATTTTGCCTTGCAGCAGACCGATGCAGAGTGGGTATTTTTTCTCGATGCAGACGAGCGTCCTACTGAAGCGGCTGGAAAAGAAATACGCAGGCTTATTGATTCACCGGAAAAATTCGCATATAAGATCCGCCGCAGGAATGTGGTTTTTGGATATCCCATGCGTCACGGAGCTCATGCTCCCGACTGGGTGATAAGACTGTGCCCACGCGAAGCTATGCATTGGAGCGGACTTGTGCACGAAAACACGGAAGTTTCCGTACCCGTGAAACAGATGCAGGAGGATATGATTCATTACACCTATGACGTGTGGGAGACATATCTTTCGAAGTTCAACCTGTATACATCGCTGGCGGCGAAAAAACTTTATGACTCAGGCAAAAGAGCATCTGTTGTGAAGATTTTGCTCGACCCGCCATTTACATTCATTAAAATGTTTGTGCTCAAAGCCGGATTTCTGGACGGATTCCTTGGTTTTGTCATGTCTGTCATGGCAGGGCTCAATGTGTTCGTTAAATACCTGAAACTGGCAGAACTTGAGCGTTTGGAAAAGCAAAAAAAGTAAGGAAAGATTTGATTTGGAATATAGGAACATTTTAGTCATAAATCTCATGCATATCGGTGACCTTATGCTGGTAACGCCAGTGCTCCGTACTCTTCGGACAAACTACCCGAATGCGCGGATTACGCTGCTGGCGGATAAAAAACTCCGCGACCTCGTGGAGTTCAACCCGCATATCGACGAATGCATGCTCATAGATAAAAAAGGAGCAGACAACCGTCTCGGCGCCTTTGTGAAATACATTGGCAAGGTGCGTGAAAAGCATTTTGACCTTGTCATAAACCTTCACCGCAACGAACGCGCCTCGGCTTTGGCAGCGTTTTCGGGTGCGGAGCGTATAGTCGGTTATTCGAAGCCCGGCTTCTCGCTTTTTTTCGATAAAGTTATGCAGAATCCGTCCGTTGCTCACCATATCGGGCAGGGCCCCTTCGGGCTTTTGCCGCCTCACCGTTATGTGCCGGGATGGAAGCATCAGGTAACGGCACACCTCGAGGTGTTAAAGGAAGCCGTCGGCGTAGAAAAAATCGATGACGGAGGACTTGAAATGCAGCTTCCTCCGGGAGCTGATGAAAAAGCCGAAAAACTTTGGAATGAACACTTTGAAAAGGACGAGAAGGTTATCGCTTTTAATATCGGAGCCAGCTGGGAAACAAAGCGCTGGCTAGATTCCTATTTTGCGCAGTGCGCGGATGAACTCATTGGCCGGGGATATGCGGTGGCATTTTTCGGCGGTCCCATGGACACGGAATTTGTAGATGCCTGCGTATCTCAGATGAAAGAAAAAGACAGCAGCAGGATTCACGTATTTACAGGAAAGTTATCCCTTGGGGAGCTTGCAGCCATGCTTAAACGCTGCGTGCTGTTCCTTACTACTGATTCAGGCCCGATGCATATCGGTGTTGCCATGAATGTTCCCATCGTAACCATGTTCGGAGCATCTCCTGTTCCGGGTTTTTATCCGTATGATGAAAAGGACGTACTTATAAAGGCGCCTGAGCAGTGTCACCCCTGCGGAATCCATAAATGTCCGCACACGGGTGAAGACAATCTCGGATGTATGAAGCACATGCCGCCCAAGATTATCATGAAATACGTGGATGAGCTTTTGGAAAAATATGAGGATAAGGTCGGGAATATGCCTGATCACTACGGAAAATATCAGTGCCGCGTCATAGCGCCTACGATGGATGAGGCAAAAGCGGCAATGCCTTGAAATGTATGAGAAGGAGGCATTGAGTTGAGATTTTCATATAAAAAAATGAAAGATTTTGTCCGGGAAAAAACACAGGACTGCAGAGTGCTTGTCGTAGGCGACATAATGCTGGACAAATATTTCTACGGCGAGGTTTCGAGAATATCTCCTGAGGCCCCGGTGCCGATTACAAGGGTAGTAAAGACAAAGGAGACACTGGGCGGCGCGGCAAATGTCGCGCATAACCTTGCGCTTCTCGGCTGCCGTACGATTGTGGCGGGCTTTATCGGGAACGATTACCATGGTGAAAGCCTGCGCACGCAGTTCAAAGAGCGCGGGATTTCCAATGACGGCCTCGTAGAAACTGCAGCGCCTACGACCACGAAAATCCGTGTGATTGGCGGACACCAGCAGATGATGCGCCTTGACTTTGAAGAAACCAAGCCTGTCACCGGAGGCGACGCTGAAAGGCTTATCAAAAAAGTCAGAGAGTGCCTTGAAAACGGCACGCAGACAGTTATTCTTTCTGATTACGGTAAAGGTGTATGCACACGGGAAACCTGCGCAGAGGTCATAAAGCTGGGGAAGGAATACGGAGTCCCGGTCATTGTGGACCCGAAGGGGACAGACTGGGGCCGTTACCGCGGAGCGGACTATATTACGCCGAACCTTAAGGAACTCAATGAAGTCCAGAAGGAACCCGCCGCGAACGAGGATGAAGCGGTGGCGAAAGCGGCGCGGTACGCGCTGCGCAGATTCCATATCGGCTCAATGGTAGCGACCCGCTCCGAATGCGGACTTTCTCTTGTCCGACCGCGTTCTACAGTGCACATACCCACAAAAGCCCAGGAGGTATTCGATGTATCCGGCGCGGGTGATACGGTAATAGCAACCTTTGCAATGGCGCTTGCCGGAGGACTTGAGCCTGCGGCAGGAGCATATCTGGCAAACCTGGCGGCAGGAGTTGTAGTAGGAAAACTCGGAACATATGCTGTCAGCAGGGAAGAACTTCTTAACGCCCTGCAGGCAGAACGGTAAAAATACAGGAGGCAAAATAAATGATTATTGTAACAGGCGGCGCCGGCTTCATCGGCAGCAATCTCGTAAAACAGCTTAACAGAATCGGCAGAGAGGATATCCTTATCGTAGATGACCTCGCTGACGGAGAGAACTATAAAAACCTTCGCGGACTCAAGTTCTTCGACTACAAGCACAAGGACGACTTCCTTGAAAACATCGAGCGCGACGATTTCGACGGTACGGATGTAGACGCGGTATTCCACGAGGGCGCATGCTCCGATACCATGGAATACGACGTCAACTACATGATGCGCACAAACTACGAATACTCGAAGGCAATGCTCCATTACTGCCTTGAGCACCGTATTCCGTTCTTTTATGCGTCCTCAGCGTCCACTTACGGCCTTGGCGAAAACGGCTTCCGTGAAGAAGACGATTGCGAAAATGCGCTAAATCCGTACGCTTTCTCGAAACTTGCATTTGACCGTTACGTACGTCAGCTGCTTCCGGACGCAAAGAGTCAGGTCGTAGGCCTGCGTTATTTCAACGTTTACGGCCCGCAGGAGCACCATAAGGGCAAGATGGCATCCATTTTCTATCAGCTCTATAACCAGATCAATGAAACAGGCGTGGCTAAGCTCTTTGACGGATATGGCGAATACGGACCGGGAGAGCAGCTCCGCGACTTCATCTATGTCAAGGATGTTGTAAAGGTCAACCTCTGGTTCTGGCGTGAAAAGGGACCAAGCGGCATTTTCAACTGCGGCACGGGCAAGGCGCATAGCTACAACGAAGCTGCACAGGCCGTCATTGACGCTATGGGCAAGGGCAAAATCGAATACCGCGAATTCCCCGAGGTGCTCAAAGGAAAATACCAGTCCTATACGCAGGCTGACGAATCGAAACTCCTGGCAGCAGGCTATAACGAAGGCTTCTATGACATGAAGGATGCTGTGAAGGAATACTGCGATTTCCTTTCTGACGGCGGATATTTCAAATATGGCAAATAAAGCAGTCTTTTTTGACCGTGACGGCACGCTGAACGTAGATACGGGGTATCTCTATAAACCTGAGGAATTCGTTTGGATAGAAGGAGCTCCCGAAGCAATCCGCTATGCTAATGAAAAAGGGTATAAGGTTATCGTCGTAACGAACCAGAGCGGTGTGGCAAGAGGCTATTTCACGGAGGCAGAGGTTCACGCATTGCATGACTGGATGAATGAAGACCTAAAAAAATATAATGCGCGCATTGATGCATTTTATTATTGTCCTCATCACCCTGAGGCTGCGGTGAAGGAATATGCAAAAAAATGCGAATGCAGAAAACCCGGCTCGAAGCTCGTAGAGGACGCCTGCAGGGATTTTGACATTGATAAAACCGCATCCGTTCTTATCGGCGATGCCGACAGGGACCTGGAATGCGCTGAAAAAGCAGGCATCCGCGGTGTGAAATATACCGGCGGCAGCCTGTACGAATTGGTAATCCAAAGCCTTCCCCGGTAGGAGAAGGCTTAAATATATTGTAAACGAGGATTTTTATGTTTGAACATTATTTTCTCGGGATGCAGCAGGATTTGAAGCTGGCCGTTTTGCCACCGCTTCTCTGCGCTGTGTTCCGTTATATTTTTATATTGATATATGCGCCGAAAAAAACACCTTTTGGCGACTGGAAGAAATGGTATTTATGCTTTAACTACGGTTTTTGGTGGGGCTGGGACGTTAATGCCTATGCGTATCTTGTTCCGCTTATTCTTGTAACGCTCCCGGGAGCCTTTATCGAATCTTATTTTGCCGTTGGCGATAATGTACGCCTTGTGCTTATGGGTGCATATTGCTTACTTCTTTATGCGGCCTTCATC
Source organism: Schwartzia sp. (in: firmicutes) (assembly GCA_024691625.1). Classification (GTDB taxonomy): domain Bacteria; phylum Bacillota; class Negativicutes; order Selenomonadales; family Selenomonadaceae; genus Schwartzia. The sequence continues at coordinate 13,073 of JAILNL010000200.1, read as the reverse complement.
GGTAAGCTGATTTTTTATTACCACTATCAGGACAAGCTTAATCGCACAGTTTGGCTTGCAAAAAATGCAGATAAAAAGAATTATGCGGATATTTTCTTTAATCAGCATCATGGAGCATTATTACTACTTGGGGCTGTGGTTTATTTGGCTGGTTGCACCGTAGTTGGAAAAGATTTGCTATCACTGCCGCTATTGTCATATCCCAAGGTTGAAGGGTATTTGCATGAGATAATCGGAGTCACGCTTTTTCTGGGCTCTGTTGCGATTTTTTACTGGTTCCGCTTTGGTGGCACATTCCGCCACAGACTGAAGCCGGAGTGGGATGAGATTCCTCCGATTGTCAAGGAAGACATGTTCATGGCGAAGGCCTGTGAGGATGACCTTGTCGCGCTTCACAGTATATGGCGCAATCCTGTAAGCGATATAATCGCACATTCGGATGAACAGTCAGAAGAAATAATGCGTCCAATACTTGATGGAAGCGCGCTTGATACTAAAGACCCCATGAGGCATTTTTTGCGCAATGCATCGGGACCTCGCATAAAAAAACCTTCACATATTTTTTTCTTATTTGGAGAGAGCCACGCACAGTCGGCCTTTGATCCGATTTATGAGGAAATGCATTTGATGGATGCAAGCAAGCACTTCCGCAGCGATGCACATACTTTTTCGGTTCAAAATTTCCTCTCAGCCGGGCTGAACTCGCGTCCATCCCTTAATAGTATTTTGACGGGCATTTTCGATCCGGGGATTGAATTGAATGAGAACAATCATTTCTGGAAGTCAACTGTTCCATCATCACTGCCTCTTCAGCTGAAACGTCTTGGATATAAGACATCATTTTGGTACGGGGGAGAACTTACGCATGGAAGCTTAGAGCATTTTATGCCTGCTCTTGGCTTTGATGAAGCTTTTGGCGGCCCTTCCATATGTGAAAAGGGAGCTCCGCAGACCTGGCTTGGGGTATATGACCATTTGTTCTTGGAAGAGGTAGGAAGACGCATCAAGGCAAATGCGTCGGATACTCCGGAATTCCATTTCATCTATACGACGTCGAACCATGGTCCGTATCTTTTGCCCTTCGACAAACTGGGCTTTGATATTGATAAAGTTATGCCCAATATGCCGGAGGCTATGAAAAAAGACAAAGCTGTATGGCGGACGTTAGGCGCAAGCTGGTATGCGGATCAGGCGCTGATCCGATTGGCGGAAGAAATGAAAGAAGCATTTCCTGACAGCATGATCATAATAACAGGAGATCATTCCACCCCGCTGATTCCGTTCCAATACAACGTAGTCGACAGAAAAGCCCCTGCGCTCCGTGAAAATTACTTGGCATCCTTTGCGGTTTATCACCGCGAGCTTGCTGAAGATATGTTTGCCGGCAATACCATAGGCGGGCACATGAATATCATGCCGACCATATTTGAGCTTATTGCGCCTAAGGGCTTTGAGTATTACGGACTCATGCCGTCGCTTACAGAGCATATTGACCATGTTGTCACGCCTTACTGCTGGATGACAAACGACACCATAGGCGTTTACAATGACCGTATCGCGCAGTCGATTAAAGTATCGTCAGAGATGCTGCCAATGAAAATGGATACTGTGCTTTTCGAGGATGAAATGCATGGCTGGACAGAAATCACCGCATGGATGGTGAAACATCCGGAGCTTTTGAAGGATTCGGGAACGAGGGAAATTCCTATGAGTGAAGGCTTGGAAAATAATAGAAGAACATTAGCTTATCAATGAGTGAAAAACAGCCGGCGATTGCCGGCTGTTTTTCGTTAATTGTATGGACAGTAAAAGAGCCGTGTTGTAAAATGATTAGAAAAGTTGTTTGCATTGTAAATTTTACTGATTACGGGCTTGTCGCTTATGCAGAGATATGCGCCGCAAAGCGCTGACTATGTACAAATGGAGACACTATGTTTGAACATTATTTTCTCGGAATGCAGCAGGATTTGAAGCTGGCGGTTCTGCCACCTCTTCTCTGCGCTGTGTTCCGTGCTGTTTTTATATATGTATACTCTCCCAAGGAAAGCTGGCAGGGACAGTGGAAAAAACTTTACCATTGCTTCCGCTACGGCTTCTGGTGGGGCATGGATTGGAATGCATACGCTTATCTCGTTCCGCTTGCGCTCGTTACACTGCCGGGGATGTTTTTTGCTGCGTATTATGAAATCGGTAACATCGTGCGTGCGGGCTGGATAGCGGTTTATGCGTTTCTCCTTTATTTTGCTTTTTGGGGCAAGATGATTTTTTATTACCATTACCATGACATTTATAACCGTACTATATGGCTTGGAAAGAACGCGGACAAAAAGAACCTTGCGGATATCTTTTTCAACCAGAATCACGGTGCATGGATACTCATGAGCTTTATACCGTACCTATTCCTGTGCTTCAAAGCGGCAGAATTCCTTTTAGGGCTTCCGACAGTCACATATCCGGCATTTGATGCTGTGTGGAAGGCATACGCCTTTAACACATCGGTTTTTCTTGGCTCGATTGCCATATTTTACTGGTTCCGCTTCGGAGGTACATTCCGTCATCGCCTGAAGCCCGAATGGGATGAGGTCCCTTTAATTGTAAAACAGGACATATTCCTTTCTAAGGCAACAGTTGATGATTTCGTTGCGCTGGAAACCGTACTGAAGCATCCGGCAGATGAAGCGCTGTCCCATACGGATGAAGAATCGCAAAAAATAATGGCAAAAGTGACCCCGGACGGGAAAGCTCCCGGAGAAAAGCCGTTGGAAAAGTTTGTCCGAACGGCAAAAGGGGCGCTTATCCAAAAGCCGTCGCACATATTTTTCCTCTTCGGGGAAAGTCATGCGCAGGCACCCTTTGATAATATCTATGATAAACTAAATCTGATGGAAGCCAGTCAGCGTTTTCGACAGGATAAACATACGATTTCCTTTAATAACTTCCTCCCGGGAGGCATGATTTCCCAACCGTCGCTTGTTTCGCTTATGGCAGGTATTTATGATGCTGATATGGAGCTTAACGAGAATAAAGATTTCTGGTATGGAAATATTCCTTCCTCTATGCCGTTGCAGCTGAAAAAGCTTGGATATCGTACGGAATTTTGGTATGGAGGCGGATTAAACTGGGGAAGTCTGGAGCATTTTGCGCCGGCTATCGGGTTTGATGAGTGTCACGGGGGACCGGATATCTGCGGACCCGATGCTCCTAAAACATGGCTCGGTGTGTATGATCATTTGTTTTTGGAAGAAGCTGCGCGCCGTATTAAAGCGGATTCGGATAATGTACCTGCATTTCATTTTCTGTACACAACATCAAATCATGGACCGTATCTTATGCCTTATGATGAATACGGTTTTGATATAGAACGCGTGATGCCTGAGGCTCCGCAGGCTCTGAAAAAAGATAAGGCAACATGGCGCAGGATGGCAGGAATATGGTATGCGGACCAGGCGCTCATTGGATTCGTCGAAACAATGAAAGAAGCCTACCCGGATGCATTGTTTATTGTGACAGGGGATCATTCGGCAAAACTTATGCCATTCGAGTACGGCATCATTGACCGTCGTGAGCCCTCGCTAAGAGATCAGGTACTCACCTCGTTTGCAATGTATCATCGAGAGATTGATGAAAATATGTTTGCCGATAATACCATCGGCGGGCACATGAACATCATGCCGACGGTATTTGAACTTATTGCTCATGAAGGGTTTTCCTATTACGGCTTGATGCCGCCGCTTACAGAGCGTATTGACCATGTAGTTACTCCTTATTGCTGGATGACAGATGACACTGTCGGAATGTACAAGGACCGCGTTGCCCAGTCTTTGGAGGTATCGCCGAAAACTTTAAAGATGAAGATTGATACTGTTCGCTTTGAAGAAGAAATGCTGGGATGGTCTGAAATTACTGCGTGGATAGTAAAACATCCGGAAATTCTGGACGATGCGGGAAGAGGTAAAAGAGTTTGAATTTCCTTGCAGCAATTTCTTGTTTGGAGATCAGCTTTGTAAATAGCTTGATAAACGGCGGGCAGCTATGCTATACTCGCCATTAGGTGCAGTGCTGTTATTTTTAGACTACAGGATATTTGCAGCAGATAAGCCCCCTGGGAGTTGCCTGGGGGCTTTGATGTTTGCTGTTGTTTGGGAAAGGTGGAAATTGGGGATATGAAATGGTATAGGCGTTTGGCACAGTGGCATCATAACTACAGACGCATGAAAAAGCAGAAAAAGGATAGGAAAAAACTGCTCAAATACTTGGAACAAGAGGACGTGGATCAAGAAAAGAAAAATATGCGTGCTTTTTTCGAATCGCATTGCTTTGAAATGGTTCCGTACTTTTGGATGGATGAAACACATTATTCCGACATAGAAGTGTTCTTTGATGATGCGCGAAAACTTCATTATGTGGATTGGCATGGACGGCGTATGTATTGGAAAAAAGGGGTACGTCCATGGATGATAAAAAAGGGTGTGCATGCGCTCATGCAGGAACAGGATAATCGGTCTCCCCATAAATACGTTCTGGATGACAGCATTGATGGCGCATATCTGGCAGATTTCGGAGCAGCCGAAGGCTGTTTTGCCTTGGATGTGATTGAGCGTGTGCAGCATGTCTATCTGTTCGAATGTGATGAAGGATGGATTCAATCATTGCGTGCGACATTTGCCCCCTGGGAAGATAAGGTTACAATTGTCAATAAGTTCATAGGCAATCGTGTAGACAGCGATATGACGACTATAGATGCTTTTTTTGCAGATAAGCCTTTGGATTATGTGAAAGCAGATATTGAAGGTGCGGAGATAGACATGCTTCGTGGCGGGCGAGAGACATTTCTGAATAAAATACGAACGGCTAATTTGTGCGTGTATCACAGGCCCACAGACAGTGATGAAATTCAAACGATTTTGCGTGAGTACGGTTTTGAATGTCAGCTTACAAAGGGGTACTTATTTGTACAGCAGGAACAAACAGAGCCGCAGAATTGGTTCAGACGTGGTGTTGTTTTAGGAAGGAGAAAGTAGTTAATTAAAAACAGTATCCTTAGCCGCCCGACATCTGTCGGGCGGCATTTGTTATAGTATCAGTAAAATTTGCGGTGATTTTATTAGGGGAGGACTTCCCTGAAATTACCTGAAAATGATGGTCCATAGCACATATCAAATCATGTTGATTGTTTGCCGGTATCGTTTTTATGGACAGTAAAAGCACCATGTTGTAAAATAATGAGAATGGGGTAATATCGTGCAAAAAAGGGAGATTGAACCGTCGTTGAACTCAAGATGCATGGGAAAGTCTAAAATTAATATTGTTTTTGCATCAGATGATCATTATGCGCAGCATGCAGCAGTGGCTATGGCATCAGTTCTTGAACATGCAAAGTATCCTGAACAGATAGAGTTTTTCCTTTTGTCGGATAGAATTTCAGAGATGTGTTCAGATAAACTTCGCGTAACAGCAGCCAATTGGAAAAGTAAAATTTCAATAATTCCGGTAAATGGTGAATCTTTTACCGATCTTTATGTAAGTGCTCAGCTTAGCCGGGCGGCGTATATGCGTCTGGCAGTTACGGAGTTTTTGCCTGAAAGTGTAGATAAAATCATATATCTTGACTGCGATTTACTCGTCAGAAAAGATATTGCTGAGCTATGGGAATTTCCGATGAATGGCAGCGCAATTGCGGCAGTGCCTGACTGTGGCATAATGACATCATGGAAAAGCAGGAAACAGAAACACGAATGTATAGGACTGGAAGAATCAGAGCAGTATTTTAATTCAGGCGTACTTGTGATTGATTTGAGCCAATGGCGTGCAAAAGGGTATTCAAAGCAACTTTTGGAATTGGTACGGGAAAATTCGTATCCACATCACGACCAGGATGCGTTAAATGTTTTTTTTCATCATCGTTGGACACCGCTGCCGCTTGAGTGGAATGTAATCCCCCCCGTCTGGTTTATGTTCATTAAGGTTCTTTTTTCTGAATGGAGAAGCAAAGCAGCGGCGGCACAGCAAAATCCCGCTATACTCCACTATGCGGGTGGTTATAAGCCATGGGAATATGAAATACATAAAGGGTTTAATGATGAATATTATGCGATATTGAAAAAGACAGCATTTTCGGACGCGAAAATGCCGCAATTTGATGCGCGAAAAAAACAGCGTTCAATCAAACGGCAGATGGTGCGTCTGAAGATGGGAAATATTTGGGGAAATTTATTTGGCAGGAAATAGCAGGAGAATCATGTATGAAAAGTATACGGTCCATTGGACGTGAAATATATAATGTGAATTATTGGCGCGAGAGAAGAAGATATTATATCTTCCTCGCCCGCTGCTTCTTCAATAAAAGCAAGATTGAAAAAATCGATGCGTTTTTCCATCAGAACAAACAGCTTGAAGAAATCGCTTCAATTTATCCCTTTGTCTATGAGCAGCCGACGAGGGCTTTTTTCTATAACCAATCAACCTTCGATGAAAGAGCTGCTCTCGTCGAAAGGCATATGGATTTCGTCACGCGCCGATTCCGCCCGGAGGTTTGCCGGGATTTATATACTACAAAAAATATCCCTCTTTGGGATGGCGGCGAACTTGATGGGCAGCATCTTTGGGGTATGCTTTATTATGAAGCCGGACAGCGGAAGGAAGGACTCCTTTCTGTAGTGCTGCGCCTGGACAAAAAGGCATTGTATCAGATGATATTCTGGATATCTCCTAATAAAAAGGATGATATTTCTATGTTCATAGGAGCTATGCAGGGGCCGAACATGGAAAATGCCCGCGATGTGGTAAAAAAAGTGACGAAATACTGTCATGCTTATCGCACTAAAAATCTCATTCTTTATCTTACGCAGGCAGTAGCACGTGCGTTGGGGATAAAGCATATCTATGCCGTGACGAACGAAGGCTACTACGCTAACAATCATTTAAGAACCGACCGCAAGCTCAAAACGGACTTCAGCGAATTTTGGATTGAAGCAGGCGGACATCATACAGAGGATCCACGTTTTGATGAATTGCCGCTTATTGAAGTGAGAAAAACTATGGATGAAGTTCCGACAAGAAAACGCGCGGTGTACCGCAAACGCTTCGCAATGTTGGATGCACTTGATGCGGCAGTTGAGAAAAAAATGAAGGAACTTATGGTTGCGGGGGCTGGTCAATGGGACAGTATAAAAATATCTTAGTATATGCAATGGTAAACCTGGGCGATGTCCTTTTGACGACAAGCGCGACAGCGTTGCTCAGAAAGGCTTATCCAAATGCAAAAATTACCATGATGGTACGGCCGGTCGTGCGTGAGGCCATAGAAAACAACCCTCTTATAGATGATGTTATCCTTTTTGATTACAAGGCAAAACAAAATTCTATCGGTAAAATGTGGCATATGGTACAGAGGCTTAAGAAAAGAAATTTTGATTTGGCTATATCATACGACAGAAAGCTTCGCCCTGCGCTCCTCTGCTGGCTGGCAGGAATACCTACACGGGTTGGTCCGGATAAGGTGTTTGATGACGTGCCAAGCCGTGTTCCTTGGTTTTATACGGATACGATACCCATCAGGCATGATTTGGTCAAAACACTTCAGGCTGAGACATATCAGGAGATTATCCGAGGATTCACCGGGATTGAAGGGCATGAGGTGCCTGTTATGGCCAGACTTACTGATGAAAGCAGAATGAAAGCGGAGGGTCTTTTGATGAAGCTTTCGAAGGCCGAAAAAAGAATTGCTTTATGTGTAAAAGGTACATTTGAATTAAAAACATGGCCGAAAGCATATTTTGCAGAGGCAGTAAAACAGCTTGCAAAAGAATACGATGCCTCGTTTTTTATTGTAGGAGCGCCGGGCGATCGTGAGTATGCAGATGAAGTAATTAAAGAAATGGCTCCTGTAAAGGTGCAGAATTTCTGTGGGGATACAACGTTGGTAGATTTGGCTTCCCTTGTTTCCATGGTAGATCTTTTTGTCACGGTGGATACAGGTGCGACGCACATTGCTGCGACAACAGGTGTCCCTATGGTTGTTATGTATGGCTGCACCAACCCTGACCGTTGGCACCCGTACAATAAAAACGCACGTGTACTTACATCGGGAGAATCTTGCTGTCCATGCCACGTGGCGGCTGACGGATGCCCAAGTGCACCGAACCCGGCATGCCTTTGGAACGTTAAACCGGAAATGGTACTTAAAGAATGCCGTTCACTTTTAAGCTGATGGAGATATGATAGAAAATGGATAAACGTGGGAAATGTGCTCAAATAGCAGAAAACTGGATTTTTTATTTCATGTGCGGCTTTGCCTTGTTCAGCAGCGTTTCCATGGCGGGAGGAAATCTCTTTTTGGGGCTGGGACTCGCAGCATCCCTTGTACGGCTTTATTATAAGCATGATGATGTGAATGATGTTCTGCAGAAAAATAAGACACTCACATATCTTTTCTTTGCAATGATTGGTGCAATCTGTATTTCTTTTTTTGCTTCCGAAAATCCTGTTTGGAGTATGCGTGTTTTTGGCGACCATTACTTTTACCGCATGTGCGGATTTTATATGGTGCTAATGTTTGTGCGTGAGAAGGGGAATCTGCTCCGACTTTTAGAATTTGCGGCATTATCATGTTTTTTGAATGGCATACACTGCCTTTGGGAATTTGTGGCGCTCGGAAATACGCGAGCAAACGGGTTTTATTTTTATATGACTACAGGAACAATGTTCGCAATGTGGACTCCGTTAGTATTGTTGGCTGCTTTAGAAGCGTTTGAAAAGAAAAAATATCGAGTAGTTTTTAGTTTTGCTCTCGTGTTTATGATTGCCGTGCAGTTTTGCAATCAGACACGGGGAGCATGGGTCGCAACTGCTTTGACATCTATTTTTATCATATTCATGTTTATGCGCAATAAGAAAAAGGCAGTTGCTGTTTTTCTTGCTTTAGCTGTGGCTGTCGGTATTGTGTTTGCTTGTGTACCGCAGTTAAATCATCGCATGTCTTCTATTGCGGACGTTAAGTCAGGCGGAGATAGGATTTTGCTGTGGACCAGCTCTTATAACATGTTTTCAGATCATCCGGTTTTAGGAATCGGATACAATCAATTCAAAGATAAGTACCAAAATCAGTATATTCTGCCTGAAGCAAAAGAACGGTATCTTATGCATGCCCACAACAATTTTGTTCAAGTGTTGGCCGAGGGGGGAATGCTTGGCACAGCTACGTGGTCATTGTTTTGGGGGTATGCTCTTTGGCTTGGCCTTTGCGGTTGGAAAAAGAACCGCAATCTTGCATATCTTGCATGGTTTGCCATCATAGCCGGTATGCAGCTGCATGGACTTACTGAGTATACGCAGGGCAATTCTGCAACCATGAAGGAATTTTGGTTTTTGATGGGTATATTTTTACAGCTGATCTGGCTTTCAGAACAGGATAAAAGACGCAAGCTTTCATAATTAAACTTGAGATAAGTGTTCGGAGGAAATATAAAATGAAAAAAGCATTGATTACAGGCGTTACAGGCCAGGATGGCTCATATTTGGCAGAATTTCTGCTGGAAAAGGGATATGATGTTCATGGCATCATCCGCCGCTCGTCTGTAGACTACCGCGAGCGTATTGCTCATTTGGAGGGTAAGCCGAATTTCCACCTTCACTATGGAGACATGGGAGATTCCATGGGGCTGATGGCGGTTATCAGCACTGTACGCCCTGACGAAATATATAATCTTGCAGCCCAGAGCCATGTACAGGTATCCTTTGATACCCCCGAGTTTACAGCTGATGCGGATGCTGTCGGGGTACTGCGTATTTTGGAGGCGGTAAGGCTGTGCGGGCTGAAAGATACATGCCGTATTTACCAGGCATCTACCTCCGAGCTTTACGGAAAGGTAGAGGAAGTGCCGCAGAACGAGAGGACACCTTTCCACCCATATTCTCCATACGCGGTAGCCAAGCAGTACGGTTTCTGGATCACAAAGGAGTATCGCGAGGCGTATAACATGTTTTGTTGCTCGGGAATTCTCTTCAATCACGAATCCGAGCGCCGCGGAGAGACCTTTGTTACAAGAAAGATTACCTTGGCGGCGGCACGTATTGCTCAGGGCAAGCAGGAGAAGCTCTATCTCGGCAATCTGGACAGCCTGCGCGACTGGGGCTATGCCAAGGACTATGTTGAGTGCATGTGGCTGATTCTGCAGCATGACACTCCGGAGGATTTTGTCATAGCGACCGGCGTGCAGCATTCTGTCCGTGAATTCTGCCAGCTGGCATTCCATCATGCCGGTATTGAGTTGGAATTCACAGGCAAGGGCATGGAGGAAAAGGGCATTGATAAGGCTACAGGCAAGGTGGTTGTCGAGGTGAGCCCGGATTTCTACCGCCCTACTGATGTAGTCAATCTTTGGGGCGATCCAACCAAGGCAAAGAATGAGCTGGGCTGGAATCCCACGAAGACCAGCTTTGAGGAATTGGTAGAAATCATGGTCAAGCACGATATGGAAAAGGTTGCGGCAGAGCGCCTGACAGAGCGTGTGAATCTGGCGGAGTTCCTGGAAAAAGGTGTAGTAAAATGATGGAAAAGAACGCAAAAATATACGTAGCAGGACACCGTGGCATGGTCGGTTCTGCCATTCTGCGTGAGCTTGAACGGCAGGGCTACACTAATATCATAACCCGTACACATAAGGAGCTTGACCTCTGCCGTCAGGAAGAGGTGGAGAGATTTTTCGAGCAGGAAAAGCCGGAGTATGTTTTCCTTGCCGCGGCAAAGGTTGGCGGCATCATGGCAAACTCCGAGGCTCTGGCGGATTTCATGTATGACAATATGATTCTCGAGATGAATGTCATCCATGCCGCATGGAAAAACGGAGTCAAAAAGCTGGAATTCTTAGGCTCATCGTGCATTTATCCACGCATGGCACCTCAGCCCATGAAGGAAAGCTGCCTTTTGACCTCGGAGCTTGAGAAAACCAATGAGGCCTATGCGCTGGCGAAGATTTCAGGGCTGAAATACTGCGAATTTCTGAACAGGCAGTACCATACAGATTTTATTTCCGTCATGCCCACGAACCTCTACGGTCCGAATGACAATTACCACCCAGAGCACAGCCATGTACTGCCTGCACTCATCCGCCGCTTTCACGAGGCAAAAGAGCAGGGGCTCACTGAGGTCACCTGCTGGGGAGACGGTTCGCCGCTTCGTGAGTTCATGTATGTGGACGACCTGGCGAATCTCTGCGTGTTTCTCATGAATAATTACAGCGGAGATGAAACGGTGAATGCGGGCACAGGAAAAGAAATCACTATCAAGGAACTGACTGCGCTCGTAGCAAAAATAGTAGGCTACACAGGCAAAATCCTGTGGGATACTTCAAAGCCCAACGGCACACCCAGGAAGCTTCTTGATGTATCCAAGGCTGAAAAGCTTGGCTGGAAATACAAAACAGAGCTTGAGGACGGAATCCGCATGACATATGAGGACTTTCTGAACAATCCAATGAGGGCTGAAAGATGAATATAGTATTGTTATCCGGTGGCTCGGGCAAACGCCTGTGGCCGCTTTCAAACGATATACGGTCGAAACAGTTTATTAAAATATTTCCGTCAGAAAATGGAGAAAGAATCTCAATGGTTCAGCGTGTCTACGGACAGATACACCGTGCATTGGGTGATGTGTCTGTGACCATCGCTACATCCCGTGCACAGTCATCAATTCTCACGTCACAGCTTTATGATGCGGCGGATATTTCCATAGAGCCCTGCAGACGGGACACATTCCCGGCTATGGCGCTCGTTGCAGCATATCTCCACGATGTGAAGCATGTGGATGAAAATGAAGTGGTGGTAGTATGCCCAATTGACCCCTATGTTGAAGACAGCTACTTTGCTTCGCTGAAAAAGCTGGCAGAAATCGCGGAATCAGGCAGGGCGAATCTCGCGCTTATGGGAATAGAACCAACATATCCCAGTGAGAAGTACGGCTATATCATGCCTAAGTCCAAGGAAGATATATCCGACGTATCTTCCTTCAAAGAGAAGCCTGATGTGACCACAGCACAGAAATATATAGACGAAGGAGCGCTTTGGAACGGTGGAGTTTTTGCGTCCAAGCTGGGGTATTTACTGAATAAAGCCCATGAAATAATTGAGTTTAAGGACTACAATGAGCTGTTTGGTAAATACGATACTTTGGAGAAAATCAGCTTTGACTATGCAGTCGTTGAAAAAGAACCAAGCATTGCTGTCATGCGCTACAGCGGAAGCTGGAAAGATCTCGGCACGTGGAATACGCTGACGGAAGCTATGCAGGTGTCGGCTATAGGAAACGCCGTACTGGCGGATACATGCGAGGATACTCAGGTTATAAATGATTTGGACGTGCCAGTGCTCTGCCTTGGGCTGAAAAACGTAGTAGTTGCTGCAAGCCCCGAGGGAATCCTCGTAACGGATAAAGCCCAGTCAAGCTATATAAAGCCATATGTGGAGGCTTTTCATCAGCCCGTCATGTATGCTGAGAAGGCATGGGGCAGCTACAAGGTGATAGATATCGGCGAGCACAGCCTCACAATAAAAGTCACGCTTTTGTCAGGCCATAAGATGAACTACCACAGTCATAATCACCGTGATGAAGTATGGACAGTTCTTTCCGGCACGGGAGAAGCTGTAATTGACGGAGAGAAACGAAAGGTGCAGCCTGGAGATATAATTAAACTCCCCAAAGGCGTAAAACACACCATAGTAGCAGAAACAGACCTTAGATTGATTGAAATCCAGCATGGCGAAAACATCGATGTGGAAGACAAGATAAAATGGTCAATATAGAAAAGGCAGATGCTTTTCGCATCTGCCTTCTATGCGTTTCATTCGTATTTGTGCACTATTTTAATGTTGTTTAGATATAGATAATTGCGTTATAATAAAAACAGTTGTGTTGATAAGGAGATCAAAGGATTGGGTACATCTAAAATTAACCGCGCATGGCAGATATGGCTGCTTCCTGCACTTTTTTTCATATTTGACTATGCCGCTATTGTTTTGGCTGAACATACGGCGATTGCGTTTCGCAATGTTCTTGATACATGGGCGAATGCTGTCTA
>JAILNL010000177.1 GCA_024691625.1 Schwartzia sp. (in: firmicutes) | reverse complement strand
CTGCGCGCAAAGGAAAATCTGGCGGTCACCTGCCATATCATGCTCCAGAGCTGCCGCAGACCGTTTCCGTCCGGCATCCAGCTGAATCAGCATATATGGAAACACAATCATGCCGCGCAAAGGCAGCAGAGGAATCTTCCGCTTTTCAGGCATTTGAAAAACTCCCTTCAAAATATATATTAAACTCAGAGATAATTTCCAAAATCAGCTTTATGTCTCTTTTCTCTGAAAAAAATGGCGCTGTTTCGTCAACAGCGCTCATAATTAATCTTAACTCAGGCAGAAGCTGCCTGTCCTCCCCGTGCATGACGAGCCTTGCTCTTGTCAATGGTAAGAACCGGATCACGGTGCTCACTTACGACTTCCTTAGTCACACGGCAAAGGGTTACACCGTCAATAGACGGAATTTCAAACATAACATTACGCATAAGATCCTCAATAACAGAGCGAAGACCTCTTGCTCCTGTCTTATGCTTCATTACTTCTTTTGCAATCAGGTGCAGAGCTTCATCATCAAACTGCAGCTTGACCCCATCAAACTCCATCAGCTTCTGATACTGCTTCGTCAGAGCATTCTTCGGCTCCGTCAGAATACGAACCAGCGCATCCTCTTCAAGAGCATCCAGAGTAACAACAATCGGCAGACGGCCTATGAACTCCGGAATAAGACCGCTCTTCAAAAGATCCTCAGGGCTGACCTCGCGCAGAGTCTCACCTACATTGCGCTCAACCTTGGACTGAACATTGGCACCAAAGCCAAGTGTCTTATGTCCGAGACGATCCTCGATAATCTTTTCGATTCCTGCAAAAGCACCGCCGCAGATAAAGAGAATATTCGTCGTATCAATCTGAATAAGCTCCTGATGCGGATGCTTGCGTCCGCCTGTAGGCGGAACAGAAGCCACAGTTCCCTCGAGAATCTTCAGGAGTGCCTGCTGCACACCCTCACCCGAGACATCACGGGTAATCGAGGTATTTTCACTCTTGCGGGCGATTTTATCAATCTCGTCAATATATACAATGCCCTTCTGGGCACGCTCAACATCATAATCCGCTGCCTGAATCAGCTTCAGCAGAATATTTTCCACGTCCTCACCGACATAGCCTGCCTCTGTAAGAGACGTAGCATCAGCCATAGCAAAAGGAACATGCAGAATACGCGCCAGCGTCTGGGCTAAAAGTGTCTTACCGCTTCCCGTAGGGCCAAGCATAAGAATGTTTGACTTCGTAAGCTCGACATCGTCGCCTTTTCTTGACGTATTGACACGCTTGTAATGATTGTAAACAGCAACTGAAAGCGCCTTTTTTGCCGCTTCCTGTCCGATTACATACTCATCGAGGATATTGCAGATATCTTTCGGCTTCGGGAGCTCCCTCAGAAGCTCTGCCTCTGCTTCTACTCCAAACTCCTCGTCAATGATTTCGTTACAGAGCTCGATGCATTCGTCGCAGATATACACCTGCGGGCCTGCTACAAGCTTTCGAACCTGGTCCTGCGTTTTTCCGCAGAACGAGCATTTAAGAGTTGCCATCGCTTATCCTCCGAACAACAAAAGCCGGCTCAATCAATCCTTCGACTTCTTTGACTGCGGACGTGCCGTAATGACCTCATCAATAATACCGTAAGCCTTAGCTTCCTCCGCGCTCATAAACTTATCGCGCTCGGTATCGCTAATGATAGTCTCACGGTCCTTGCCCGTAGCGTTCACAAGGATATCATTGCCGATTTCACGCAGACGTTTGATTTCCTGCGCCTGAATCTGAATATCAGTCGACTGACCCTGCGCACCGCCATGCGGCTGATGAATCATAATGCGGGAGAGCGGAAGCGCAAAACGCTTGCCCTTCGCACCTGCTGCCAAAAGCAGAGAGCCCATGCTTGCTGCCTGACCTATGCAGATAGTCGAAACATCCGGCTTGATATACTGCATCGTATCGTAGATAGCGAGACCTGCCGTTACGACACCGCCTGGGCTGTTGATATACAGATGAATATCCTTGTCCGGATCCTCCGACTCAAGGAAAAGGAGCTGAGCGACGACAACATTTGCAACGTCATCGTCAATTGCTCCGCCGATAAAAACGATACGATCCTTGAGAAGGCGAGAATAAATATCATACGCGCGCTCCCCGCGGCTCGAACGCTCTACAACCATAGGAATACTGTAACTCATGATTTTATCACTCCAAACAGAATCCACTAAAAAACTAATTACTCAGCAATGCTGTCAACGATGAACTTAGCTGTCTTGCGGCGCATAACCGTAACAGCGAGATCACCGAGACGGCCCTGCTGCTGAACGATTTTCTTGACCTGTGCCGGCTGTGCACCGTACATCTGAGCCATCATAGCGATTTCAGCATCGATATCGGAAGCCTCAACCTTGAGGCCCTCAGCCTTAGCAACCTCTTCGAGCATGAGATCCGTGCGGACGTTCTTCTCAGCCGTCTCACGATACTCTTCGCGGAGCTTGTCAATGCTGGAGCCGGAGTACTGGAGGTACTGCTCGAAACGCATACCCTGCTGCTCAAGGCGCATAGCCATCTCGCGAATCATCTGCTCAACACGGTCATCGACCATAGCAGGCGGAATATTTACAGTGATGTTCTGGGAAGCAAGCTCGATAGCTGCAGCGCTGCGCTCGTTAGTAGCCTTCGTCTCAGCAGCCTTCTCCATCTTCTCACGGACATCCTTCTTGAGCTCATCTACAGTCTTAAGCGGGCTGACAGATTTTACGAACTCATCATCAAGAGCCGGAAGCTCCTTATGCTTAATCTTGTTGACAGTGCATTTGAAAACAGCGTCCTTGTCAGCAAGCTTCTTCTCATGGTAATCCTCAGGGAAACGAACCTTGACCTCAACCTCTTTGCCGATTTCAGCGCCGATAAGCTGATCCTCAAAGCCCGGAATGAAGCTGCCGGAACCAATCTGCAGCGGATAATCCTTACCTTCGCCGCCTTCGAAAGCCTCGCCATCAACAAAGCCCTTGAAATCAAGAGTGATAAGGTCTTTATCTGCAACCTTAGCATCATCCGGAGCGTCAACCATCGTAGCCTTGCGGTCACGGAGCTGCTCGATGTGCTTCTCAACCTGCTCGTCCGTTACCTCTTCGACCTTCTTCTCAACCTTCAGACCCTTGTACTCGCCCAGTTTGACTTCCGGTTTCGGTGTGACAGTAGCCTTGAAAACGAGGTCCTTGCCTGCTTCGCAGGTAACACGCTCGAACTGCGGATATACAGCCAGCTCAAT
>JAILNL010000161.1 GCA_024691625.1 Schwartzia sp. (in: firmicutes) | reverse complement strand
TCAAGAGTCATAGTATACGGATGTACTTCGCAATATACATTGCATTCCCGCACGCGGCGGGCAATAAGCTGATTATACTGGCCTCCGAAATCAAGCACCAGCACTAATTCATTCGTCAAAATCCTGCTCCTCCTCTATCCTGTCCGGATATTCTTCAACAAAACGGCTTACCGCGGCATCACAGACCGAAAAACTGAACCCGCGGCGATATAAGAACTGTTTAATTTTATCACGTTTTACCGCAGAACGGAAGCGTCCGCAGGCAGCCCGAAATGCCGCCTCAAGCTCGTGTTCTTCCTTTTCCTCGGGAATACATGCGTACACAAGTTCCTGTGCAAAACCTCTCTGGATGAGCTTTTGACAAATCTGACGAATGCTCATGCGGCCGTCTTCAAAAAAATACGAAAACTGCCTCCGGCATGCTTCTTCATCGTTCAGATAGTGCTTTTCCTTCAGGCGGGTTACTGCATCGTCAATTTCGTCCGCCGCATAATCGCGCCTGATCAGCTTTTCACGCAGTCTTGCTTCACTGTGCTCCTGCTGCGCCAGAAGGTCTACCGCCTTTACAAGCGCGGTAGGCTTTTCCTTAACCCTTCGCCGCATCCGCCTTCTCCGCTGCCTTTGCTGCAGTCTTCGATGCCTTTGCAGAAGCTGCTTCTAACTTGGCGTCTGCTTTTTTTGCTTCCTCTTCAGCACGTTCCTTGAGTTTTTCACGAATTTTATCCGAAAGCTCCTCATAGAACTCCGGCTGGGATTTAAGCACAGCCTTGACTGCCTCACGGCCCTGTCCAAGGCGGCTTCCATTATATGAATACCACGAACCGCTCTTATTAAGAATATCGAGGTCTGCCGCCATATCTATAACGCAGCCCTCACGGGAAACACCTTCTCCGTACATGATATCAAACTCGCATGTACGGAACGGAGGAGCAACCTTATTTTTGACAATCTTGACCTTAGCGTGGCTTCCTATACTCTCAGTTCCCTGTTTGAGCGTTTCACCCTTACGGACATCAATGCGGATTGTCGAGTAAAATTTGAGCGCACGGCCGCCCGTGGTTACCTCCGGGCTCCCGTATATTACGCCGACCTTTTCACGAATCTGATTAATGAACACAGCTACAGCACGGGATTTACTGATGAAACCCGTCAGCTTGCGCATTGCCTGACTCATAAGACGAGCCTGAAGTCCAACATGAGATGCACCCATCTCGCCCTCGATTTCCTCCTTCGGAACGAGTGCCGCAACCGAGTCTACCACAATAATATCTATAGCACCGCTTCTGACAAGCGCCTCTACAATCTCAAGAGCCTGCTCGCCGTTATCCGGCTGTGAAATCAAAAGGTTATCCGTATCCACGCCCAGTTTTTTCGCATAAACCGGGTCAAGAGCATGCTCGGCATCAATGAATGCCGCAAGACCTCCACGGCGCTGAGCCTCAGCAATCATATGCAGAGTGACCGTAGTCTTACCTGAGGATTCAGGACCGTATACCTCAATGATACGTCCGCGCGGAAGTCCTCCGACACCCAGCGCCTCATCCAAAGGCAAAATACCTGTTGGAATAACCTCTACGTTAAGATTATTTGTTACGTCTCCAAGACGCATTATAGACCCTTTGCCGAAATCCTTTTCAATCTGTTTAAGCGCATTCTCAAGCGCTTCCTTTTTATCCATGCTCAGACTCCTCTCCGTAATGGCGCTTTCTGCGCCGATTCTTGTTTAATCATAGCTTATTTTTTTATGAATGTATAGGGGTTTGAGGTAAAAAATCAAACAAAAGTTCTTTTTTGAATCTTATGTCATATGCAGTCAAAATCATGTAACATCATATATATTATTTTTGTTTTTTAGAAGGAAATAAAAAAAAAATCTCGAATATATTATTTAGCTTTAATAAACGTGATTTCATATCGAATTCTATAGTAATCAGGAGGGATATATATGCTCAATTTTTCGTCAAAGTCCGTTTTTATGAACACTGCCGAAGCAGCCTCTGCTCCGATTCCGCCGGCTCCTGCTGCTCAGGCAGCGTCTCAGCCTGATACGAAGGTAGAATATCTTTCGGCAAATGACTTAAACACGTCAACCCTGACTCCTCTTTTTGAGGTTGCAGGCGGTCCGGCACTTGTTATCGGCTATGTATCTCCCGATAACGATTTCCACCGCGTTGCATCAAGCATCAAAAACGTGATGCCGCCAAACGCCAAGCTCATACTCGTCACAACAGCCGGTGAGCTCTGCCGCCCCGCGGGAAGCAGTACACTTTATTGTGAGGCAGACGAAAACCGCGGACGTGTACTGCTGCAGGTTTTCTCCCACCGCATGATTGATGACAGCTACATAATTACTATCCCCATTCCTAACGAAGACCTTCGCCGCGGAGAGGTAACCATGAGCGTAGATGAACGTGTACGCGAGATGAGAAAGGAAATAGACCGCCATCACATTCCATTCCGCATGAACGTCAATCACACCTTCACAATGCTCTACGTAGACGGCCTCTCAAACTGCGAATCCTTTGTAATGCAGGCATTCTACGAAAACGGAAACTATCCGATTCCATTTATCGGCGGCAGCTCCGCTGGAAAGCTCGATTTCCAGCACACCTATATCTATAACGACAAGCAGGTACTTGAAAACGTGGCAGTAGCCATAGTTGTCCACATTGGAAAGGATTACCGCTACGGCATTCTCAAGACGCAGGCTGTCCAGCGTACCGGCGCAGTCTTCGACATAGTAAATGCAAATTCTGCGCTCCGTCACATTTCAACAGTATCAGGGTCTGACGGTACCCCTGTTCCGTTTATCGAAGCCCTTGAAAAAGAACTCGGCTGCTCTAATGTTGCTGACCTGAACAAAAAAATGCAGAGCTACACCTTCGCAACAGATATTAACGGCGAAGACTTTATACGTTCAATATCGGGAATCGACGAAGAAAACAACCGCATCAATTTCTTCTGCGATATTGAGTCCGGCGAGCGTCTCTATTTAATGAAACGCGTTGACCTTGAGAACACCCTGCAGAAAGCTTTCCGTGAATTCTGCAACGGCAAACCCGCCCCCTTTGCAGGCATACTGAACGACTGTATTCTCCGCCGCCTCGGATATCCTGACGAGATTAAACATATTGATATGTTCTCGGATATTCCTGTGGCCGGCTTCTCCAGCTTCGGCGAAATCAGCGGTCTGCATATGAACGAAACACTCACGGCAATATTCTTCTATAATGTCCCGTCAGGAACGGCCCTAAGTGACCAGTACGTTGATGCCTTCGCAAAGCATTACTCCTCATGCCGCGAATTCTTCCTTAACCGTGTAATCGCACGTCAGGAGCGCGTCGGTGAACTGAAGGACCAGGTAATCAACCTCTTTAACGAATATCAGGAGCGTCTGCCGTCCATCATCCAGACTATCATGCAGATGTCAAAGGATGTTGATGTTGTGCGGGCGTCAATGAAAGAACTTTCGGGTGGCATTGATGAGCAGGGCTCCTATTTCAATCAGCTTATGTCCCGCAACGCCGAAATCACTCCAAAGCTTCAGATGCTCAGTGCCAGCACGGAGAAAATCAACAACGTAATGCAAATGATCACGGAAATTTCTTCGCAAATCAATCTGCTTGCTCTTAATGCCGCAATCGAGGCTGCACGGGCAGGCGAAGCAGGACGAGGATTCTCCGTTGTGGCCCAGGAGGTTGGAAAACTCTCCAAGAGTACGCAGGAAAGCGTACACAGTTCTGATGAAGCAATCCACACTCTTGTGCGCGACGTTAAAGAAATCGATACTATTCTTGCCAACAACAAGGATTTCGAAAGCAAAATCAATGAATTTGATAAACGCTTCACGAAGCAGGTTTCTCGTGTACACGAGAGCCTTGAAAACAGCCTGCAGCATATCAGCCGTTCCTCTCACGCCATCGAGGACCTCAACGAGGTCAACACGACCGTGACAGAAAAACTCAAGGCTCTGCAGCAGACAATCATGAACATCGAGCTCGGTATCTGAACAGTACCCATACAAAAAATCCCTGCGGACGTAATCTGTCCACAGGGATTTTTCATTTCAATCACTCAACACCGAGAACCTTGTAATCCTGATCTTCAACAGCCTTGCGAAGAACATCATCCGCAACCTCTTCAGCCATAGTGACGGTTGCCTTTCCCGCAGCGTGGTCAGCCACAGCCTCGGAAACACCCGGCAGAGCCTCCAGCGCCTTTTTAACACGGGATTCACAATGACCGCACATCATGCCTTCAATTTTCATAGTTTTTACCATAGTATGCACCTCTTTTTTCTTTGTTTTTGATATATCAACGGAACGTTTTTTATCTCCGTTGGAATCATATATGTTAAAAAAGTTCAGCCTGAGCGCGTTGGTAACAACCGATACGCTTGACAAACTCATTGCCGCCGCGCCGAACATTGGTGTCAGCGACCAGCCGAAAACAGGAATCCACGCTCCTGCGGCAAGCGGTATTCCGACGACATTGTAGAAAAATGCCCAGAAAAGATTTTCCTTTATATTCGTAAGAGTCGCACGGCTTAAACGAATTGCCGCGGGGACATCAAGAAGACGGCTCTTCATTATAACGACATCCGCCGCGTCTATAGCGATATCCGTTCCCGTTCCGACAGCGATACCTACATCGGCCCGGGTAAGTGCAGGAGCGTCATTTATTCCGTCCCCGACCATAGCGACTTTTCCAGATTCCTGCAATCTGCGGATTACTGCTTCCTTGCCTTCAGGGAGTACATCCGCAATTACCTCATCTACACCTGCGGCACGCCCAACAGCTTCAGCCGTCCTACGGTTGTCTCCGGTGAGCATAACAACATGGATTCCCATAGCTTTCAACTGTTCTATCGCTTCACGGCTGTCCTCTTTAAGGACATCAGCCACGGCAATAATACCGATCAGTCTTCTGTCCTTCATGAAGAACAGCGGTGTTTTTCCTTCGTCAGCAAGACCTTCCGCCTTTGCCTGCAGTTCATCGGAAAGCTCCGTGAAGGAAGTGATAAATTTACGGCTTCCTCCGATAAGTTTTACACCGTCAGCAAATCCTTCGACTCCGCTTCCGGAAACTGCCTTGAAATCTTCCACAGGCTCCACGTTAATTCCGTCTTCTTCTGTGCGGAGCATAACTGCCCGTGCCAATGGATGCTCGCTTTTTGCTTCAAGAGCTGCCGCCATTTCAAGAAGCTCACGTTCGCTGATGCCATCTGCGGGAAGGATATCCGTTACTCTCGGCTCGCCACGTGTAATCGTTCCGGTTTTATCAAAAGCGACAATCTGCGTGCGCCCCGTCATTTCCGCTGCCTCTGATGTCTTAAACAAAATACCGTTCTTTGCGGCGCGTCCTGTTCCTGCCATTATAGCTACAGGTGTTGCAAGTCCGAGAGCACACGGGCAGCTTACAACGAGCACCGCAATACCATGTGACACCGCGGACGTCGTGCCTGCTCCCACAAAAAGCCATACGGCTGTGGTTATTACGGCAACAGCAATTACTATGGGAACAAAAACTCCCGAAACACGGTCTGCCATCTTTGCGATAGGCGCCTTCGTAGCTGCTGCGTCACTCACAAGCTGAATAATCTGCGCGAGAGCAGTATCTTTTCCAACTCTCTCTGCACGGCACTTCAAAAATCCCGACTGGTTGAGCGTTGCAGACGATACCGCATCACCCGGTCCTTTATCAACAGGAATGCTTTCTCCTGTGAGTGCTGCCTGATTGACCGCACTTGTTCCTTCCAGAACAATACCGTCAACAGGTATTGTTTCGCCGGGACGTACCACAAATACATCACCGATAAGTACCTCTCCCACAGGCACAGTCTGCTCGGTCTCTCCCCGAATAACGGTTGCAGTCTGAGGCGCAAGCTTCATGAGACTTTTAAGAGCGTCCGTTGTCTTTCCTTTGGAGCGTGCCTCCAGCATCTTGCCGATGGTTATGAGTGTTACTATCATAGCCGCCGACTCGAAGTAAAATCCCTCCATTAGGAAAACAGTTCGTCCGAAATCCCCTGCAAGCTGCGCCGTCGTCATTTGAAGAAGCGTCAAAAAGCTGTAAACAAATGCCGCCATGGAACCGAGAGCAACAAGAGTATCCATATTCGGCGCTCCCCCGAACAGACTCTTTCCTCCGCTCACAAAAAATTTCTGGTTGATAACCATGATGATGCCCGAAAGCAGCATCTCGACAATCCCCATCCCCACAGGATTTCCTGCAAGGAATCCCGGAAGGGGCAGGTCTAACATCATATGCCCCATCGAAATATAGAGAAGAACTGCCAAAAAGCCCAGAGAATATAAAAGCCGTTTTTTCAATACAGGTGTTTCATGATCCTTCAGAGACTCGGCTTCATCCGCGAACAAATCTCCCTGCTGTGCTTTCGAGGCCCCTTTAACTGCCGCCCCGTAGCCTGCAGCCTCAACTGCCGCGATTATATCTGCAGCGGAGGCCGTGCCTTCAACGCCCATTGAATTTGTCAAAAGACTCACAGAGCAGGCAGATACCCCCGGCACCTTGCTCACCGCTTTTTCTACACGGTTCGAACATGCCGCGCATGTCATTCCCGTGACATTATACTGTTTCATCCACTGTCACCACCTTTCAATATACCCCCTGTCATTTCATAAATTTTTCCAGAAGTTTTACAAGCTCATCTACAGTCTCATCCTTACCTGCACGTATGTCCTCGGACACGCAGGAACGGATATGATTGGCCAGAAGCTCACGGTTGAACGCGTGAATTGCCGCCGTTGCCGCCGCCGACTGCACAAGAATATCCGGGCAGTAAGCACTTTTTTCAACCATACCGCGGATACCGCGAATCTGCCCTTCAATACGGTTCAATCGATTGATGAGCTTCTTGTATTCATTTGAAGAACGTACCTTGATGCGCGCGCAGTGCGGGCATCCGAGCTCTTCTTTGATTTCTTTTGCTTCTTCCATTTCAAACACCTCTTGCATCATAATATACCTCATCGGGGTATATTGTCAAGTACCCCTCAGAGGTATTTATCCAGGCATAAAAAAAGGCCTTTTACAGCCCCTTTTATTTCAAAATCCAAGCCCTGTCATGCTCTGCTGCATGAGATACATCCAATAGGCCGCAGCTACACTTGTCTGCTTCATCTGTGCCTCTCCTCCGACGGCTGACGCTTCTATACTGTCGGAATTTCCGAGTGCCTTTGCCAGTGTTGTTTGAAGATTTATTTTCTGCCTTGCAAGCTGTGATGTGAGCAGAAGATTCTGTGTCATCTGTGATGCACGCTTCATCCAGAAGCTGCTTGACGAGCTTTTTTTGCCCTTCGTCATGGACATTGCGTTAAAGAGTGCCTGGCTTCCTTTCCCCAGCTTTCAGCGCGGTAATCCTCACGCGTCTGCCCGTATTTCAACATTACATAGCTTCCACCGGTTAGGGACGCGGTACGATTCTGCGTAACCAACGCCGAACGAATGGAATCCAGCACCCACTGTTCATACAAGGGGTCCTTCTGCATTGCACGAAAGCCTCCGTCCGTTATCTCAATCGATACCGTATCATTTACACGGCTGTCGTCCATCTGCATGGCATTAACCCGGGATTCGATATAATCCTTGTATTCGTCAAATGTCATTTCGGAGGTATCTTTTGAAGTCGCAACGGTTTTCCCCGCCGCTTTCTGAATAGCCGCCATTATTTCTTTATATGAGGCCGTCCCGTTCTGTGCTGCCTTTGCCGCGTTTTCCAACGTTGAAAGCATATTAACGGAGCGCATTGTCGAATCCAAGAGAATTGTATTTCGCATACCGTTTCCTCCTTTCCAGCCTCTTTGTCCCATATATCGTAAAATTCATCAAAAAAGTTAATCATCATTTACCTAACGTGATACAATAGGAGAAAACCATTTCACAGAAATCAAGGAGGCTTTTTAATGTTAAAGCTCAAGAAAATCATTGCAGGCGCGCTGATTTCCGCTTCTCTCTCCGCGCCGCTTCCTGCATACGCTGCTGAAGCAGCCGCTGCCGAATCCGGGCCGGCGGCTGTCGAAACTACCGCAGAAGAACTCGATGCCGCTTCCTATCTGAAGCTCGCTCAGACAAAAAATGCAAATGTACCGAACAAAAGCATAGATATGACATTCAATGTGGATGCCGCACTCGGAAACGCCCACATGAATCTCAAAACGAACTACCTTTTTTCCTCACCAGTCAAACCGACAAAGGAAGGACTTCGCTCGAAGCTGGTTGACGCAAAAACTATTGAACAAAAGTCTCTTGCCCTTAAAGACAAACCCAATACTAATCTGAAAGAAATACTGGGTGACAATATCATATTCATGGAAGGGACTCTCAACTTTTCTATCCACGCGCTCCCCATCATGAATCAGGATACGAAAAGCCACTATTACGCAAAAATTGACAAAGACAGCTACGACCGTTACAGCTATGACGAAAAAACGAAAAAATGGATTCATCAGCAGATAAAAATGACTGAACTGCAGGGCAGCATGGGAAAAATGGAAAAAATGCTTACAAGTCAGGCAGCCAACGTCGATTTTCTGTCAACGCTCATTAATCCCGTTGTTGAAGATGCACCCTCAACCGACGATATTCGTTCTGTCATCGTAAAGACAAACCTTAACGATGTATGGGCTGTCATTTCCAAAATGTCCGAGAAGGTTCCTCCTTTCGAAATCGATGATCCTGAGGCGGCAACCCTTTCCATACAGGTTGATATTGACCGCAAAACAATGAATATCATCGGTGAATCCGGAGATGTAACGAATACTCTGCGCTACGTCGCGCACAAATTCCTCGATAAAGCGAAAAACATGAACGAGATGCAGCGCCAGATATTCGGCAGCATGATTGACACAGCAACAGCCAAGTTTAATATTCAATTCAGCGACACCGATGCCCCCAAGGAAATCCTGATTCCGAAGGCCGCCATCAATGCCCCTGCTGTCCCGTTCTTTGAAAAGAAAAAGGACGCAGAAAACAAAACCAAAAAGGACACTCCTGTTTCCGAAACCAAGGAAGCAGGGAAATAACTCCGAAAGGAAGGTTTCGGCCCATTGGAAAAAATATTGGAACAGCTTCGCTTAAAAGGCTATAAAGTAACTCCACAGAGACGCGCGGTATTGCAGGCTCTCAATTCCTTTGAATACTTTCCCACTGCACAGGAGCTTCTCGCCGAAGTACGAAAAACAAATCCTGACGTGTCCCTTGATACGATTTACCGCAATCTTTCTATGCTCACGGAGCTTGGCATAGTCCACGAAATCCACCGCACATCGGGAAATGTGTACGAGCTGGCAAAGGACGGCCACCACCACCATCATCTCGTATGCACGAAATGCGGCCGAACCGAGTGCATAGATATATGCCCGGTCACGGATATATATAAGGAAGAAGCGGAGAAAAAAGGCTTCACTATCACAGGGCACATGTTTGAGTTCTACGGACTCTGCAGCAACTGCCGCGAAAAGAAATAACCCTCGCTAAAATACAGAAATAAAAAAAGGCATCGTAACTGATGTCTTTTTTTCTTGCCTATAAAAAAATTTTGTGCTATTCTGTTAAACAGTAATTTTCTTATCTAGGTATTTTATTAATTAGGAGGGACCTTCTTTGAAAAGCAAATCCAAATTCTTATGCCTGCTTCTCGGACTCTGCCTGCTGCTTGCAGGCTGCGGAGGAACCGCTGATAAAAACGGCACTGCCGCAAAGGACGGCAGCTTCCGTATCGTAACCTCCTTC
>JAILNL010000129.1 GCA_024691625.1 Schwartzia sp. (in: firmicutes) | reverse complement strand
AGGCCGGGCCCTCTGTTTCTTCCTTCTTAAGGGATCCCAGAACGGTATCCGCCAGCGCCTGCGCCAGGTAGTAGACATTGCCGTCCGCCGCCTTCGCCTTGATATAGGTCTCCTCCGGATTCACGCAGAGCGCGACATTGGAGGGCAGCGTCCAGGGCGTCGTCGTCCAGGCGAGGAAGTAAGCATCTTCCTCCGCGCACTGGAAACGCACGATCGCGGAACGCTCCCTGACGTCCTTATAGCCCTGCGCGACCTCGTGTGATGAAAGCGGGGTGCCGCAGCGCGGGCAGTAAGGAACAACCTTATGGCCTTTATAAAGAAGTCCTTTTTTCCAAATTTCTTTCAGAGCCCACCACTCGGACTCAATGAAGTCATTCTCGTATGTAATGTATGGATGCTCCATATCAGCCCAGAAGCCGACAACATCGGAAAATTCTTCCCACATGCCTTTATATTTCCATACGGATTCACGGCATTTTTTGATGAACGGCTCAATGCCGTAGTTCTCAATCTGCTCCTTGCCGTTGATGCCGAGTGCTTTCTCGACTTCAAGCTCAACAGGCAGACCGTGAGTATCCCAGCCTGCTTTTCGCAGAACCTTTTTGCCCTTCATGGACTGGTAACGCGGAAGCATATCCTTGATAACACGTGTCAGAACGTGTCCGATATGCGGTTTGCCGTTAGCCGTCGGCGGACCATCGTAGAAGGTAAAGGTGTCGCAGCCCTCGCGCTGGTCGATTGCCTTCTGGGCAATGTTTTCTTTTTTCCAAAAATCGAGAACGTTTTTTTCACGCTCAACGAAATTCAGATTGGTGTCAACTTTTTCGTACAGCATTACGTTTCCCTCCAAATCAAAAAACGCCCACATCCAAAACAGGATGAGAGCGTTCAGCTGTCATTTATAAACCACCTATTTCAAGCGTACCAACATACGCAGCTCCTGTAACGGGAAAACCCGGCACGACTTACTCGAAATCTTTCGGTCTGCAGCTCCCGGGTGATATTCGATACGGCCTCCTGTACCGGACTCCCACCGCCGCCGGCTCGCTTGACATTCATCAGTATCTACTGTCCCGTTCATCGCATTTTTTATGTACGCGGTTTATTGTATCACACACAAAGACTCCTGTCACTATTAATTTGTAAACCTGCCTTGTTTTTGTTAAAATTTTTCTCGTTTATGTCACGAAAAATTTGAACAACACGCAAAATCCTGCGTATAATATATAAAATACGAAATATCTTTCGTGTAAAATATATAAATGCGAAACATCTTTCGTGTAATACAAAACTGCACAGAAATTTTCCCGGGAGGAATTTACATTGCATCAATATCTTTTTTACATAGGTGATTTTCCCGTCCGCGCCTACGGACTTGTTTTGAGTCTTTCCATCATTCTCGCTACGGGTGTCGCTTATTTTCTCGCCAAACAGGACGGACGCTGGCATGAGCACGTAGCAGACATGGGTGTTTACTGCGGTCTTGCCGGTATACTCGGCTCACGCCTTTGGGACGTTTTCTTTTTTGACTGGGCGTACTACAAAGACCATCTCACAGAAATTTTGAATGTATGGCAGGGCGGTATGGCTATACAGGGCGGCATTATGCTCGGCGCGCTTGTCGGCATCCTTTATACCAAGAGACATAATATTGATACATGGGAATTTGCTGATATAGTCTGTCCCGCAATCATTCTCGGGCAGGCTCTGGGCCGCTGCGCCAATCTCTTGAACGGTGACGCCTTCGGCGCTCCCACAGGCTCAAGCTTCGGAATAGTTTATCCCGACACGACTCTCGCTTTCCATACTTACGGAGCACAGCCGCTATGGCCTGCGGAGATATGGGAAGGTCAGCTTGATATGGTCATATTTGCACTTCTTTTGATTTACCGCACGGCAAGCCATGGCAAAGGACAGGTCTTTACACTGTATATCATGCTGTATTCAGCGGCAAGATTTTTCCTCGAGTATTTCCGTGGCGATTACACGCAGCTTGTTCTCGGGATTTTCAAATCCGCACAGATGACAAGTGTTGTTGCGTTTTCCGTTTCTGCTCTTATATGGCTTTATCTTGAGTGGACCCGCCGCAAAACAAACTCCCATGTCAACACAGTCGGTTCTGATTCAACTGCCTCAAAACATCCAAAACAGCAGAGATAATTGCTGTATGACAATTGACACACTTTATTTTAATCCCTTATAATAATGTAATATGATTAATACGACTTGTGAACTCATTAATAGTTAGGAGACATTTATGGATAAAATTGTAGCACGCCATCTGGCGGTTGATATGTACGGATGCAAACCGGAGACATTGCAGGACGATGTAAAGCTCCGCACCTCTCTCCCTTCGATTTTGGAACAGGCGGGATTTCATATTCTCTCGGCAAAAATTCGCGCACTTAGCAACGAGCACACCACTATTATGATTATCCTCCACGAAGGTCATTTCTCTCTGCACCTGTATTCAAACATCGCATACGTCGCAGCGGACCTTTTCCTCTGCGTAGAGGGTGCTGCCCCTGAGAAGCTTTTGCAGAACGTCCGCGGTCTTTTCCACCCGGAGAAGTTCCGTACTACGTACCTTCGCCGCGGTGATTTCACCTCGACGACTGACCTTAAGCCTCAGGTAAAGACGCATGTTGCCCCGCTTCGCCGTATTCACAACACCGGAGCAAAAGTAATCCGCCTGCTGGCACATCGCCGTCACTCCTGAAAAAAATCAAAAAACGGTGTTGACAAAACAAGTCATCACGTCTATAATAGTTGATGTTGTCGGGATGTGGCGCAGTTTGGTAGCGCGCATCGTTCGGGACGATGAGGCCGCAGGTTCGAACCCTGTCATCCCGACCATTTTGAAATCAAAACCGCTTATCACATGGTAAGCGGTTTTTTGTTATCTTTTTTTAATATTTGTCGGGTAAAATTAATACGACTCGAATATCATGGTCACAGCAATCAAGAAAGAAGGGATTGATTTTGAAGGCTCCCCATTTATACCAACTGCTTATATGCCGTTCGATTCTGAAGGATGCTGCGATAAAAAAACTTGCCCTTTGGCTTGAGAACTCATCGGATATGCCGGTACAGTACGAATGCATTTCGCTGCTGCTCCGTGAAGCCGAGACTCACGGTCTCTCGGGGAATATTTTACAGTCCTATATTCTTTTCCGTCTTATGCATGACGAAAATATCGCTGCCGAAACTATAGAAAAAACCGACGGCAATCTCGGTGAGGATCTGAAGCGTGCTTTCATTCATGATATTGAAGTTCTTGAGCCGCTTCTCCGCGACCTTCCAAGCCAACGGCTTAACACTGTTTTACTGGACAATTATATCCCGACAGCTGCAAAAATCGACGAAGGAAGTGCTCTTATCTCCTCTGCCCTCTCCAATGGCTGGACGGCTGAAACTCTTGCGGACACGCTTCTCGAATACTACCATCGTTTTGGAAGCGGGAAAATCGCACGGTTCCGCGCCTTCCGCTGGGACAAGGAGCTTGGGCTTGTGGGGATTGAGCATTTTGAGCCTATACGCATGGACGACCTCATCGGGTATGCACAGCAGAAGCATGATCTTATAGCCAATACGCTCGCATTTCTTTCCAGACGCCCCGCAAACAATGTTCTTCTCGTAGGCGCCCGCGGAACAGGTAAATCCTCTTCTGTAAAAGCACTGGCAAACGAATATTTCCTTCAGGGCCTTCGGCTGATACAGCTTCAAAAATCCCAGCTCAGCGAGCTTCCAAATCTCATGCAGGCACTCCGCCGTATTGCTTCAAAGCGTTTCATCATTTATCTGGATGACCTTTCCTTTGAAAGCAACGAACCCGAGTATAAATATCTCAAATCTGCTATTGAAGGCGGCGTAGAATCCTGTCCTGATAATGTTCTCATCTATGCAACCTCAAACCGCCGCCACCTTATCAAAGAAAGCTGGCGTGACCGTGAGAGCGGACAGGATGAGCTTTATAAGACCGACAGCATGAACGAGACTATATCCCTCTCTGACAGATTCGGACTCATAATCGTCTACCGTCTGCCTGACCAGAACGAATATCTTGCTATCATCGACCACGCGCTCCGCGCAAAGGGCATAATCCTCACACCGGAGGAGCTTCGCCTTGCGGGGCACCGCTGGGAACTTGAACATTCAGGCCGCAGCGGACGCGTAGCGCAGCAGTTCGTTAATTATTACCTCGGACAGTACAAAAAATAATCATCAAAAAAGCCATGCAAAGCATTTTTTAAGCTTTGCATGGCTTTTTTATTTCTCATTATTTTGTTCTTCGCCGTCAACTGCCGAGTTATCCGCAGTATTTTCCACAGATTCAACCTGTATGGATATCTGATTGACGTATTCGTTCTGTGAAGTACACATCCAATAATTTTTAAGCGGCTGAACATATAAATCGCTGATTGGACGAAGGTTGTTCCGCTTCATGAAATCCGCGAACTTTTTGGCCAGCTTCCGCTTGTTTTTATGGAACGTCCCCTTGAAGCGCAGAGTAACATAAAATCCGGCAGGCGTTTCAAAGTAATGTTCATTTTCATCGTAGTAGTTAATGGAAACCGATGAAAAATACGCTTTTGCTCCCCCACTGGTTCCGGAAAGAAAAGCATCCTTATCAATAATCCAGCCCACGCTGCGTTCCTTAAAATGATGCTCAGAAAACACCGTGAGATTGTGGTTTGCCAGAATGTATATCGTTCCCATATGACCTACACCTGACGATATTTTACT
>JAILNL010000128.1 GCA_024691625.1 Schwartzia sp. (in: firmicutes) | reverse complement strand
GGAGGAAGCAGATATCGCTGAGATGAGTGCTTCACAGGTTATGCAGGAGCAGTACTGGCAGCGCACACGCGGTGCAGTCCGCACAGCTCTTGAGCAGAGCGTAGCGATGCTTGATGATTACGGCCTTAGCGCAGAGATGGGTCATAAAGAGGTTGGCGGTCTCAAGGCACACATTGATGAATCAGGCAACATGTCCCATGTATGCGAGCAGATTGAGATTGACTGGAAATTTGCCGATGCACTGCAGGCCGCGGATAACGAGCTTCTCGTCCGCACACTTGTAAAAGAGGTTTTCCGTGAAAACGGTCTTGAGGTTAACTTCAAGGCGAAACCTATGATTGGTCTTGCAGGAAACGGCGAGCATACGCACATTGGAATGGCTGCACGCATGAAGGACGGCAAACTCGTCAATCTCTTTGCTCCGAAGGAACTTAAAAAGGACTTCATGAGCGCTATCGGTTACGGCGCTATCATGGGTATTCTGAAAAACTATGAGGTCATTAATCCGTTCGTTTCTGCAACGAATGACGCATTCAACCGTCTGAAACCGGGATTTGAGGCTCCTGTCTGCATCGTAACCTCCATCGGTACTACTCCTGAGGTTCCGTCCCGTAACCGTACGATTCTCGCAGGTCTTATCCGTGATGTAGGCAATCCTATGGCTACACGTTTCGAACTCCGCGCATGCAATCCGTATACGAATACATACGTCGCGCTGGCCGCTATATATTCCGCAGTTCTCGACGGCGCGAAGATGGCGGCCGAGCACACAACCGAAGAGCTTTTGAAGGAACTTTCCAAAAAGCCGGGTGAAGAGGGCTTCTACCTTGAAAAAGACCGCGCTTACAGAAGTGAGGAGGATGTATTCGAGGATTACACGCAGGAAGAACGTGACCGCATGTTCGGTGCTCCACCTGCAACTGTTTGGGAGAATATGGAAAACCTGACAAACTTCCCAGAGAAACGTGCTGTTGTAACGGCAGGCGGTGCTCTTGATGAAGCAATCGTCAAATCCTTCGTTGAAGGCGCACTGCTTCGCTGGAAAACAGAGCTTGAGAGCCGTATCATTCCTGAGAACCGCGAAATTGTCCGCAAGGCTAAGGAGATTGAGGCCGACACTGTCACAGACCAGGATTCCTATAACTGGACGAAAATCAGCGGCATTCGTGCATATCTCGCAAAGGACAGCATTGATGAGAAGTCTCTCTTTACGCTGCTCGTAAACGCTCTTGAGTCCGGTGACTATGCAACGGCTTCCGGTCTGCAGGTCGAAATGTACGACAAGATGGAAGAGCTCAAACACCTCTACGTTGCTTACAAACAGAATATGATTTAATCCAATAGTGGTGGTTTAACAGCTCCTGTGCGAAAAGTGCGGGAGCTGTTTTATCATATGGGATATAGTGTCGGAATACATTCTGTATTTATTGTAGGAAAAAGACCTGTGGACATCTTTCTTTTTCGATAAAAACATGTATAATAGTAAAGAATGGGTGCATAGGCTCGAGATGAACTTCGGGCTTTTTTGTTGTGGTTCTGTGCACGCTAGTTTACGGGAGAAAGGGAATGTTTCATGCAGGAGCAGTGCATTATAAATCTGGTAGACCTTACGAAGCAGTTTGAAGGTCATACCGTTCTCGATAAAATAAATCTTTCGGTTCGGAGAAATGAATTTCTGACGCTTTTGGGACCGTCCGGCTGTGGAAAGACGACGACCCTGCGTATTATCGCCGGATTTGAACAGGCTTCATCGGGGCAGGTTCTTTTTGACGGAGTGGATATCAGCAAAATGCCTCCTTATAAAAGGAAGGTTAATACAGTTTTTCAGAAGCATGCGCTGTTCCCACACATGAATGTGTTTGAGAACATTGCTTTTGGACTGACAATCAAAAAGACACCGAAGGATGAGATGAAAAAACGCGTCGAGGAGATGCTGAAACTCGTAAATCTTGAGGGGTTCGGCGAGCGTGCTGTAGAGTCGCTTTCGGGCGGACAGCAGCAGCGTGTGGCTATTGCGCGTGCTCTTGTAAATGAGCCGGAGGTTCTTCTTTTGGATGAACCGCTTTCGGCACTGGATTTGAAACTGCGAAAGGGAATGCAGGTCGAACTCAAGCGCATTCAGCAGCGTGTCGGTTCGACATTTATTTATGTAACCCATGATCAGGAGGAAGCCCTGACCATGAGCGATACGATTGTCGTTATGAACGGCGGGCGTATTCAGCAGATTGGCCGTCCTGAGGATATTTACAACGAGCCTAAAAATCCTTTTGTGGCTGATTTTATCGGAGAGAGCAACATTCTTCCGGGCCGCATGGTAAAGGACGAGCTTGTATACTTTGCAGGCCGTGAATTTGTTTGCGTAGACCGCGGACTCGGGGAGGATAAAGAGGCGGATATTGTTGTCCGTCCTGAGGATATTGTTCTTGTGGCGCCTGAGCAGGGAATGCTTACCGGTATAGTGCGTACTGTCACGTTCAAGGGCGTACACTATGAAATGGTAATTGATACACCTGACGGATTCTCGTGGCTTGCCCAGAGTACGGCAATGACTCCTGCGGGGCAGGAAGTCGGTATCAATATCGGACCGAATGAGATTCATGTTATGCTTCGTTCGGACGACGCGAAAGGGGCAGTCTGATGGAGAGACGGTGGCTGGTGTATCCGTACCACTTATGGATGTTCCTTTTCACGGTGGTACCGCTGGCGCTTATATTTTATTTTGCGTTTACGGCAAAGGGCACTTACGCTTTTACGCTTGAAAATATTCAGCAGGCTGCATCGCCTGTATATCTGAAGGTTTTGTGGCACTCGGTATGGCTCGCAGGTATTTCTACGTTCGCATGTTTTATCATCGGATATCCTATGGCGATGATTCTCGCTACGTGCCGTGTGAAATATCGGAACATGCTTGTGGTTATTACCATCATTCCAATGTGGATGAATTTCCTTTTGAGAACATATGCGTGGATGACGCTTCTCGAAAAGAAAGGACTTATCAATACAATCCTTTCGATGTTTAACATACCGCCCCTGCAGCTACTGTATACTGACGGAGCAGTACTGCTGGGTATGGTATATAATTTCCTTCCCTTCATGATTCTTCCGATTTATTCGGTCCTGATGAAGATGGACAGAAGCCTTCTGGAGGCAGCGGGGGATCTCGGAGCAGATGCGTGGACGTCCTTCAGGCGTGTGACGTTTCCGCTGTCTCTGCCGGGGGTATATGCGGGCATGCTCATGGTATTCATGCCTGCGGTTACGACCTTTGTTATTTCGAGGCTTTTGGGCGGCGGGCAGTATATGCTCATAGGAAACGTCATAGAGCAGCAGTTCCTTGCTATAGGCGACTGGAACTTTGGCTCGGCGCTTTCCGTGCTTATGATGATTCTTATCATTATAAGCATGGCATTCCTTTCTCGATATAATAAAAACGGGAACGGAGGGATGCTGGTATGATGCGATTCCTTCGCCGTTCCTATACGGCTTTGATATTTGCCTTTTTATATCTGCCGATTTTTATCCTTATCGTTTTTTCGTTCAATGATTCGAAATCACGTGCCACATGGGGAGGCTTTACTCTGCGCTGGTATGAAGACCTCATGCAGAACAGTGCTATCCTCGATGCGGTCTATAATACATTGATAATCGCGGTGCTTTCCGCGATTTTGGCGACAATCATCGGGACGCTGGCGGCATTTGCAATGCATAAGGATATGCGCCGGTGGGAGAAGAAGATAGTGATGAATCTCACGTATCTTCCTATTCTGAATCCGGATATCGTGACAGGTATCTCGCTGATGCTGCTGTTCATATTCGTGAAGATGAATCTAGGGCTTGCTTCGCTGCTTCTGGCACATACTATTTTTAATGTGCCGTATGTTATTCTTACGGTTTTGCCGAAGCTGAAGCAGTTTGATTCGTCCTTGTACGAGGCGGCACTTGACCTTGGGGCGAGTCCGTCGTATGCATTTCGAAAAATTGTCCTGCCTGAGATTCTGCCGGGTATTGTGACGGGTGCGCTTTTTGCGTTTACTCTGTCGGTGGATGACTTCGTAATAAGCTTCTTTACGACAGGCTCAGGGGTGAATAACCTGTCCATATTGATTTATTCTATGGCACGACGTGGTATTCATCCGACAATCAACGCGTTATCTACGATTCTTTTCCTTGTAGTGCTGGTGCTTTTGCTGGCGGTAAACCGTCGGGTTACAGGAGAAAAGAAACAGAAACATGCCTGAAACGGCAATTAGGGGGAACTTTTAAATGAAAAAAATTGTACGTCTGCTTTGCGTTGTTATGGTGTGCGTATTGGGTGCAGCTCTTTTGGCGGGCTGCGGCGGCGAAAAGAAAAAAGCTCAGCGCGAGCTGAAGGTCTATAACTGGGGTGATTTCATCGCTCCTGACGTTTTGAAGGATTTCGAAAAGGAAACGGGAATCCACGTTATCTATGATACCTATGCAACTAACGAGGATATGTATGTCAAAGTGAAATCCGGCGGCAGCGATTATGACGTTGCTGTTCCTTCCGAGTACATGATTAAACGCATGATTAAGGAAGGTCTCGTTGAGAAAATCGATACTTCGAAGCTCTCCAACTACAAGGAAATCGGTGAGCAGTACAAGCATCTTCCGTATGACCCGAAGGATGAATATTCCGTTCCGTATATGTGGGGTACGCTTGGAATTATCTACAACAAAAAGATGGTAACTGAGCCGGTTGACAGCTGGGCAATGCTTTGGAACAAGAAATATGCTAAGCAGATTTTCATGCTGGACAGCCCACGTGATTCCATCGGTATCGCTCTCAAGTATCTCGGATATTCTATGAACACGGTAAACGAGCAGGAGCTTGAAGCAGCAGCGAACAAGCTCATTGAGCAGAAACCGCTTGTTCTTGCTTATGTCGTTGATGAGGTAAAGGATAAGATGATTGCGGGTGAGGGCGCGCTTGCTCTTGTATGGTCCGGTGATGCAATGTTCATGAAGGAGAAAAATCCTGACCTCGAATATGCTATTCCGAAGGAAGGAACAAATCTCTGGTTCGATTCCATGGTTATCCTCAAGGGAACGAAACACATGGCTGAGGCAGAGGAATTCATCAATTTCATGACGCGTCCGGACATCGCAAAACGCAATGTTGAGTATATCGGTTATGCAACACCGCTGCCGTCTGTTGAAAAGCAGCTTGATCCGGCTGTTCAGAAGGATGTTGCGGCATATCCGTCCGAAGAAATCCGCAAAAACACGGAAGTATTCGATGACCTGGGAGACAACCTCTCCAAGTATGATAAAGCATGGACAAAGGTGAAGGTAGCACAGTAATGAGTGAAGAGTTAAACCGTGAAATAAAGAAACGCCGTACATTCGCGATTATTTCTCATCCGGATGCCGGCAAAACAACGCTGACGGAGAAGCTCCTTTTATACGGAGGCGCAATCCATCTTGCAGGTTCAATCAAATCCAGAAAAACACAGAGACACGCAGTTTCCGACTGGATGGAAATCGAGAAGCAGCGAGGTATTTCTGTTACATCCTCTGTACTGCAGTTCGATTATGACGGCTGCCGTATCAATATTCTTGATACGCCGGGCCATCAGGACTTCAGTGAGGACACATACCGTACACTGATGGCTGTGGACAGCGCTGTCATGGTGCTGGACGCTGCAAAGGGCGTCGAGACACAGACGAAAAAGCTGTTCAAGGTCTGCAGTGAGAGACATATTCCTATTTTTACATTTGTAAATAAGCTTGACCGTTTCGGTAAAGCCCCGATTGACCTTATGGATGAGCTTGAAAACGTCCTCGGTATCCGGTCATATCCAATGAACTGGCCTGTAGGCTCCGACGGACGCTATCGCGGCGTATATGACCGTCAGACGAAGAAGGTCGAGCTTTTTGAAGCAGATGAGACGCACGGCCAGAAGGCCCGCGAATCTGCTATTTACGAGCTTGATTCAGATGAGCTGAAAGCAAAGCTTGATGAGGAAACCTATCAGGGGCTGCTTGATGATATCACGCTGCTTGATGAAGCAGGCGAGGATTTTGACCTTGAGAAGGTGGCGCACGGCGATCTTACGCCCATGTTCTTCGGCTCTGCCATGACGAACTTCGGTGTGCAGAATTTCCTTGAGGAATATCTGCGCCTTGCACCGCCGCCTGCACCGAGAATGTCTTCTGAGGGCGAGGTAGAGCCGGAGGATGAGAAATTCTCGGCATTCGTGTTCAAGATTCAGGCTAACATGAATCCTGCACACCGCGACCGTCTTGCATTTATCCGTATTGTGTCGGGTAAATTCGAGCGCAATATGAGTGTATGGCATGCACAGGAAAATAAGGCAATCAAGCTGGCGCAGCCGCAGCAGTTCCTTGCACAGGACAGACAGATCATTGATACCGCATATCCGGGCGATATTGTAGGTCTCTTTGACCCGGGAGTGTTCGGTATCGGAGATACACTTTGCGACGCGGGTAAAAAGTTCAAATTTGCTGATTTCCCGGTGTTCCCGCCGGAAAAATTTGCCCGTGTTCAGGCTAAGGACACCATGAAGCGCAAGCAGTTCGTAAAGGGTATCGAGCAGCTTACGCAGGAAGGTGCAATTCAGCTTTTTCAGCAGGCCGGAGCAGGCACAGAGTCTTATATCGTAGGCACTGTCGGCACACTTCAGTTTGACGTTTTGCAATATAGACTCAAGAGCGAGTATAATGTAGAGGTAGAACTTACCATGCAGCCATATGAGGTTGCAAGATGGATGCAGTATGAGGACGGACGTGAGGTTGCTCCCACATCGCTGCGCGGTGCCGATCGTGGCATGTTCGTTTATGACCGTCACGGCTATCCTGTTCTTCTCGTAAGCAACGAGTGGGCACTGGGATGGATTACGGACAACAATCCTGATTTGAAGCTTTATCCTGTACCTCCTGACCGCAAAGAGGTATGATAGGGCAGGTTTTTGAAGAAATATGCGCGAGAGCGCTTCTTCTTGGTTTTATTTTGAGGAGGAAACAAAATGGTAATGAGCACGATGATTCTCGTACTTGCCATGATTCTTTTGGCAGTTGCCGGATTTATCGCGTATACTGACCGGCGCGAGATGCAGAAATCACTTCGCTGCCTGGCCTATTATTACATGCAGGACCCAAGCGGGGGAACAGACAAAAATGCACGGCTCGGCTACGCGGTCGAGAGCACACTTAAAAGCCTTGACCCGGCCGGCGAATTTACGGAAGAGGAACGCAACGCTCTTTGGCAGAAAACAAAGAACTATGCGTTCCGTTACGGAGGTTCGTTGAGATGAGCAGTGTCCGAATATACACGTACCTTGTGAAGCAGGATGCAAAGCTTACGG
>JAILNL010000048.1 GCA_024691625.1 Schwartzia sp. (in: firmicutes) | reverse complement strand
TTTGAGTCTGCTGCGTCTGCCAATTCCGCCACTCCGGCGCACCTACAACGTAACTAACAGAAGCTATTATATATCCTGAATCCATGCCTTGTCAAGAAAATCTGCCCGAAAGCCTTCCTGCCTTTGCAAAATAAAGACAACACTGATAAAATGAGCATTAGGCATTATCAGTAGATTTTCTACATTCAAGGAGTGATATTATGATTCGTTCATTTAGATTTATCTGCGCGCTGATGCTCGTAATCGGAACCATGTTCGGTGGCAGCGCGTCTGCGGCTGAGCATCAGATTCCTGTTCTCTCCGTAAGCGGTACAGGTACAGTCGAAAGCACACCGGACCAGGCCGACCTGAGCCTCGGCGTCGTAACCCACGCATCCACAGCAGAGGATGCTCAGCAGATGAATGCAGCTGCAGCGGTTTCTATCCGCAATGCTCTTTCGGCTCTCGGTATCTCAGACCGCGATATCCGCACAGAGGACTACAGCTTCCATCCGGACTTCGACCGTTCGGACCGCCGCTCAAATGAAATCACAGGCTATACAGTCAGCAATACTGTATTGGTACATATCAGCGACCTTAACCTTGTTGGTCAGGTCATTGATTCGGCGCTTGCAAGCGGAGCGAACAACGTGAACTCACTGGATTTCTCCATCCGTGACACGAAAGCTCTCCGCCGCGAGGCTCTCACAGCAGCCACAAAGGATGCCCGTGAAAAAGCTGACATCATCGCACACGCACTCGGCAAAAAAATCGTCGGTGTACAGAACATCAGCGAAAATTCGGGTGCATTCCAGTCCCGCTCCCGCAAGGTTTTCATGGCAAACTCTTCAATGGAAATGAGCGCCGCAACACCTATCGACGCAGGAACACTTACACTCTCGGCAACTGTCCACGTTGACTTCATAATCTCGGACTGAGGTGCTGCCACTCATGAATAAACCGCGTCTCGACGCTATCGAATACATACGTGGCATCTCCATGCTTGGTGTAATCGGCATCCATGTCGGCTCACAATACCTGGCAAACCCTACGCCGAACCCTCACCTTGTTGCACTGTTTGAAATAGCCACCCGTTTTTCAGTGCCGATTTTCTTTTTTATATCGGCCTTCGGACTCTTTTATCACCTTGACCTGAAGGAGCCCTTCTCTTACATTGACTTTATGAAACGGCGCTTCAAGACCGTGCTCGTTCCGTATCTCGTCTGGTCGGTATTTTACGTTCTTCATTATACTTTTCTTTACCACGATACGAGCCTGCTGCGCCCCACAGTTTTTCTGTACTATCTGTTTTTCGGACTGTGCAGCTACCAGCTGTACTTCATGGTAATCCTTCTGTGGTTCTACCTTTTAATGCCCCTTTGGATTGCCATAATTCGTCGCATAACACCTCTGAATCTATCAATCCTTTTAGTCGCTCAGATTGCGTTTAATTACTGGTCCAGCTTTGTATTTAACCCATACGGCATAGAAAACTGGCTGCTGAAATCCTTTATGGTCTACAGGCTGAACTACTGGGTTATGCACTACTTCTTTATATTCCTTCTCGGAGGCTGGCTTGCAATTAACTTCAAAGCCTTTCTCCGCTTCATGGAAAACCGCCGCAGGGAAATCGTGCTTTTCTTCTGGGCTTCCTTTGCCGCCCTGCTCGCGTACTATTACTATGTACTTTCAGCTCGGCACTATACCCCTTTGGAAGGCATCAACACAGCGCATCAGCTCTGCCCTGCGGGAATTGTATACACCATTGCGGCCTCGCTGTTCTTCTTTACGATTTTCACATATCAAAAGTATCCGAAAGCATGGAATCCTGTCCTCTCACTGCTCGGACGTCATTCCTACTTTGCTTATCTGGCTCATCCGATTGTGATTACGTATCTCAGTATGCTTATTGACCGCAGCGAGCTTATAATGACCGCGCCCATCGCACTGATATTCTACGTCGCCGTTGCCGTACTTGCCGTTGCGCTGGCAGTCATAATGCGGCGTATAGGGAATCATCTCCCTATCATCAATGAACTCACCATTGGAATATATCCTAAAAAATAAATCCGAAAGGAGCTGTCTGTATGACACAGGAAGAATTTCATAAGCTCGTCCATCTCGTAATTGATAACAAAAAGAATGCACCGCCTGAAACACTTTTCACCGGAGGCATGGATAACTGGCACGCACGCGCGCGTCTCGCACATTTCCTCGCAATGCCGGAGTCTCAGCACCGTCCCGAGGCGATTGAACTCCTCTGCTCCATTGTGGAAGCTGAAGTAGATGAAGAAAATTCTCAGGACGTGGAAGAAAAAGTCTATGCCCTCCAAAAGCTCAGCACACTGGAGCGCGAGGACAAGAACTACTCCGACGCTCTGCGCCATATAAACCTTGCAATAGAGCTTGCTGAGTCTACGGACTTCCTTTACAAATATATCCTGCGCGGCGAGCTTTGGGCAGACCGCTGGACTATCCTCCATGCACAGGGCGACATTCAGAGCGCTGAAGACGAAATCGACGAACGAATTGCCGCTTACGAGGACATTCCCATTAAGCACAACAGCTACCTTTACTACGGCTACCGCTTCAAGGCACAGCTTGCCGCTGAACGCGGTGTTCCTCTCGTTGCAAAGGACTACATGCATATGGCAATCAAATTTATGGACGTTCCTGATGTATATCTTCCGGGGCTTAATCAGGCATTTAACCAACAGCATGAAAATGCGTCCTGGATTCTCAATACAATCGACCACGCAACACCAAATCCGGATTCCCTGCACTGGGATATCTGAGCATAAAAAAATCTCTGACCACACATACATGGTCAGAGATTTTTTATTTTACATAGCTGCGATACGACGCAGAGTTTCCTTTATCATTTTTACCTGTGAAGCAACCGTTGACAGAACAAGGCGTTCCTTCGGACTGTGAATATCATACGTAGTTACGCCCACAGATACGATATCAATGCTCGGATTGTACTTAATCATCCAGCTGCATTCAAGACCTGCGTGGATGCTTGCAACACGCATCAGAGTGCCGTTCTGCTCCTCAAATACCTCAGTGATGATCTTTGCAAGTCTGCTGTCCGTGCGCTCATGCCATGCAGGCGACGGATTTCCGATATCCGCACGGAACCCGAATCTCTCGCCAAGAATCTGTCCGAGAACCCTGAAGGAATCCAGCTTGTAATCAACGCTGGAACGCGGATAATACGAGAACCATACGTCTGTATCCGTCATGCGGAGCATACCGATATTTGCAGACGTCTCAACAAGCCCCGGAAGCGCCGCCGACATGGAGAACACCCCGCTATGAAGCGTAAAC
>JAILNL010000107.1 GCA_024691625.1 Schwartzia sp. (in: firmicutes) | reverse complement strand
ACGGGCCCACCTTCTCCTAAAGGAGAAGGCAAGGATATTTGGTTCTTAAATCTTTCCTCTTTTATGATTGCTCAGTTTATCCAAGAGCTTCATCTTCATTTCGTAATACGCAGGCGTCATATCAAGATAGTGACGGTGCGGATTTTCGAAGCGCTGCTCCTCCTGCCAGATTTCATTTTCAAGCTGATCTTTTACGTACTGCTGAATTTCTTTAAGACTCGGCAGCTCCACGCAGCGCTTGCCGTCCTTCATGACGAGCTGCTGAAGCGGTTTCGCCGTAAATCCGTCAAAGGAGCGTTCCTTCCACGGCTGCTCCGGGTCTATGTAGCGGTAAGCTTTCGTGAAATCAACCGTTTCTTCGGCGTTTGCCAGCATATCCGCGACGGCCTGTCCCTTTTCGTCATAAATGCGGTAGACCTGTTTCCTGCCGGGATTTGTGATTTTTTCCACCGCTTCAGAGATTTTCATGCGCGGTTCAAATCTGCCATCCTGCTCCACGGCGGAGATTTTATAAACAGCACCGAATACAGGATCGCTCATTGATGTTATAAGTCTTTCGCCTACGCCGAAGCTGTCAATACGGCCGCCCTGGGCAAGAATGGACGAAATTGTGTATTCGTCCAGAGAGTTTGATACGATAATCTTGCAGTCCTCAAGCCCTGCCTCATCAAGCATC
This sequence comes from Schwartzia sp. (in: firmicutes), assembly GCA_024691625.1. GTDB lineage: Bacteria > Bacillota > Negativicutes > Selenomonadales > Selenomonadaceae > Schwartzia. Next base: position 5,336 of record JAILNL010000107.1, on the reverse strand, counting down.
GTACGGATACGTTTGGAGAGGTACGCAAGGTCTCCGGAGTCGATGCGGATTCCCTTGAGTCGTTTTCCCATGGGCTCAAGGACTTCCTTTGCTGTGCGGATTGCATTGGGCACGCCCGAATGAAGAACGTCATATGTATCCAAAAGAAGAACCGTGTTATCAGGATAGCACTCCGCGTATTTACGGAAGGCTGTAAACTCGCTGCCGTAGTACATTACCCAGCTGTGGGCCATTGTCCCGCTGACAGGTATGCCGAACTGCTGTCCCGCAAGGACTGTGGCCGTGCCCACTGCACCGCCTATAAATGCGGCACGCGCGCCATAGACCGCAGCGTCCATGTTATGAGCGCGTCTCGCACCGAAATCCGATACCGCCCGGCCCTGCGCCGCCTGTACGATACGATTCGTCTTTGTAGCAATCAGCGACTGATGGTTGACCTGCGCAAGAATAGCCGTCTCAACGAGCTGCGCGTCGATAAGAGGCGCGACCACCGTGATGCACGGCTCATTCGGATACATGACAGTACCCTCAGGAAATGCGTAAACATCTCCGTGAAAACGGAAATTTTCAAGATACTGAAGAAATTCCTCCGGGAACTGGTTCAGTGAACGAAAATATTCAACGTCCTCTGCACTGAAATGCAGATTCTCCACATACTCAATTACCTGCTCCAGACCTGCAAATATAGAATATCCGCCGCCATCAGGATTTTTGCGTGTGAACACGTCAAAAACTACTTTGCGCGGATTTTTTTCGTTCTGAAAATAGCCGTTAGCCATTGTCATCTCATAAAAATCCATCACCATAGTGATGTTGCGTTCAGCATGTTGTGCCATATCCATTCCTCCAGCTTTGCAGAGGCCGCACCCATACATGGGGGTGTATGACTCTGTGTGTTTTTACAAGGTTAGCACTATGCCACTGTCTTGTCAATGACTTCAATCAAACATGACAATGTTTATTCTCACTTCTGTCGAGGAATTTTTTCGTCAGGCAAGGAAAAACGCTCGGCGTAGCATCAACGCTACGTCGAGAGCATTTTGACACAGCATGACGGAAAAAGAACCGACAGCACGGCTTTCAGCACTTTCTTACTCCCCTGAAGTCAAAACACGGAACAAACTTCTTTGATGCCGTTTTTCCCTCCTGCACGTAGCAGTGCTCTATACCAAGTTCTGCCGCATGGTCTGTGACCGAATCATACTCAAATGTTGTGAGTGTGCGGTTGATTTCCTTATAATCCTTCGCATGGTAAAGGGGTGTGTACTGGTTCATCAGTGACAGCAGAACATTGTCCCCGAAGGTTTCCCAAAGCCAGTCGATAATACGCATGCTTTCTTTTCTGCGGCCCGGCAAAACAAGATGACGCACCAAAACGCCTCTCTGCATTACCCCCTCGGCGTCAAGCTTCGGCGCGCCTGTCTGCTGCACCATGGCCCGGAGCGCCTTTTCCGCATTTTCAAAATAATCCTCCGCGTGGGAATAACGAGCAGCGCTTTCCTTATCAATGTACTTCATATCAGGAAGATACACATCTACAAGCCCGTCAAGGGCATCAATAAGCTCCTCCGTCTCATATCCGCCTGAGTTCCAGACAACGGGAACCGCGAGTCCGTTTCTCTTTGCAATCCGCAGGGCTTCAGCAATCTGCGGCGCATAATGTGTAGGTGTCACAAGGTCAAGGGTTGCCGCTCCCCGTTCCTGCTGCTCCAAAAAAATCTCGGCAAGGCGCGGCACCTCTACGGCAATTCCCTTTCCCTCACTTGATATTTCCGAATTCTGGCAGAATACGCAGCGCAGACTGCAGTGTGAAAAGAAAACCGTTCCTGCACCGTTTTCCCCTGCAATACACGGTTCTTCCCACGGGTGAAGGGAAACAAGGGCAATATCAACTTTCTCTCCAACTGCTCCGCAATAGCCGCGCTCCCCTGCCAGACGATTTATTCCGCAGGCACGGGGGCAGAGAGTGCAGTGCGCGAGCTCATTTATTTTAAGTTCCATCATTCTCTTCCTACTAATTTCGATTCGTCCAGAATCGGGCCGTATTTCGCACGGTACCATGAGATGCTGCGTATGGCGTTGATATAATCCTGCATAGCTTCTTCATTTATAGAGGGCGGCGTGCTCCTGCCGTCAAAGCTCTCAGGTACAAGCGGTACAGTGTCCGCTTTTCCTATAGCATCCGCAGTAACCCAAAGCATATAATTGACACCTTTTGTGTTTTTCGTGAGACTCTGCCCAAGCGCGTGATATTTAAAGCCCTTCGGTGCGATAAGCTCAATAATTGTCGGCATGACATCAATCTGACTGCCTGCCGCCTGCTCAGGCAGCATGTACTGGCGAACGCCCTTGCCCGTTATTATGAAAGGCACGGTAAATCTTTCATAGGTGGACGGCGTTTTCTGGATATTGTATCTGTCAGCATGGTCTCCGATAACCACAAAGAGACTGTCGGGGTATTTCTTTTTTGCTTCCTTTATAAACTTGGCAAGCTCCCTGTCAGCATACCAGTAATGGCCGAGCTCACGCAGAAGCTCCTCGTCGTCCTGAGATTTTTTCGGCAGAGCCTTTCGTACGGACTCCTTGTCAAAGCCCTTCTTTTCCAGGTCAATGCCATAGGGAGAATGGTTCGACACGTTCAAAATAACGTGCAGTCCCTGCTCATCAGGTTTTATCCTTTTCAAAATCTCCGCGTAAAGGTATTCGTCATCAACACCCCAAACGCTTCTGGAAACATCTCCGAAATCGCCCTCGCTGTAAAAGCGGTCGTAGCCCTGTGCCTTTACAAAAGCACCTATACGCTCCCACGACGCGGGACCGGCATACCAAAATTCCGTGGTATAGCCCAGCTCCTTGAACTGTGGCGCAGGCGCCGTGGAATAAGGCCCTGCAAAGGCCTCCGGCATAGTAGTCAGGTAGAGATTCGCGTCCGCAAGTCCGGTCGTAATACCCGTGACCGCCGATACCGTAGCACCGCCGTTTGGCAGGAATGAGCTGCAGTAGGCACTGTTTGCGCCATTAATAATTTCACGCATACCGTCCGCGATATGCAGGCTCTCATACTTCGAAAGAATCGGCCAGTTAGCGAAGCTCTCTCCTATGATTACGAAAATATGCTTCGGCGGTGTTTCAAGCTTGCTGCCCTGTGCCGCGCGGGTAAGATAAACGTCCAAGTCGTCCGTATCCGCAGGGCGGTTTGCCAGCTTTGCAGCAAGTCTCTTCACCTCATCAGTTGTAAAATCAAGTCCGTTGCAGGCAAGAAGTCTGTGGTTCATGGTGTAGCCGCGGTAAACTGCCTGAGCGTCGTCAAGCACCGCTTCATTTAAAAGCGGGTCTTTTGTAATTCCCGCGTTTTCCCAGTCAACGGCAGTCTCCCAGCCGAGACTTCCTCCGAAAATCGAAAGCTGTACCAGAAGATATATCACCAGCACCGTGATCCCGCGGCTTATCCAAAGCGCCGAACCTCCCAAAGACTGCAGAGGAAACTCCCACTCTATAAAAGCGCATGTTACCTTCCACAGTACAAACGCCAACAGGCAGGCCCCGGCTAAACGGAGGGGCAGATTAAACTCCGCTACCAGCGACAGAAAGAGCGCCCACACATCATCATTTCCCGTGTTGAACAGCAGCTGATTATATACCGAATGAAACTGCTGATAATACGGAAAACGCCCGACGAATCCGACGGATAAAATCAGAAGCCCGACTCCGTGAAGGAATCTGAGCACATACTTTGCCGCAGTCTTGGAGACAAACGCCAAAAGCGCCGGCAGAGCAAACACCGCAAGGGTAAAGCCTCCCGCAGTCTGCATACTGAGACGGAATCCGCGCCACAGGGCCGTCAGGACATCACCCGTTCCCGTTTCCGGCAGCATATAATCCGTCATTCCTGCTATAAATAAAATACGAAAAAGAGAAAGGACCAAAACGTATACTAAATATACCTTCAGCCCCCGCTCTGCTTCCAAAAATAAATTTTCTCCCGGCTGGCGGAAAACTCCGCCTTCCGCATGCTGGTCAATCCGCACGCTTTTTCTTCCCCCTTTTTGAATCCGGTGTACTGACACCAAAAGTTTATCTATGGTAAACCTTGATTTAAGACATTATCATTGTGCCGATACACCAGTTTCCATTTTAACGTATGGGAAGAAGCTTTGGCAAGAAAAAGCGGTGACGCTTTCGCGCCACCGCTGTGAAATCTGTACCCGATGCTAACAGATGCCAAGACTCCTCCTGAATAAGTTTAACCTTATCAGAATTTGAATCTCTGGAGTGCAAGCTGCAAATCCTGTGCCAGCTGAGCAAGAGCATCGCTTGCAGATGCAATCTCCTCTGCCGATGCGGACTGCTCTTCCGTAGATGCGGACACCGTCTGCATCTGGTCGGAAACCTTCTTTGCACCGTCATCAATAGCACTCATTTCCTGTGCAATGCCCTCAGCCTGCTGTGCTACACCTGCAACAGCGCGGGACATAGTCTCAACCTTATTGGAAACCTCATCAATGTTGTTCTTGATGCTGTCGAATACATCGCGGAGTCCTTCGACGGACTGAGCGCCTTCGATAACAGCCGAACGGCCTTCCTGCATGGAAGCAACCGCGCTGGTTGTGTCGTTCTGGATTGTACCAATCAAATCAGCAATCTGCTGTGCTGCAGTCTGGGACTGCTCAGCAAGCTTTCTGACTTCCTCGGCTACGACTGCAAAGCCGCGGCCATGCTCGCCTGCACGGGCTGCCTCGATAGCAGCGTTGAGTGCCAGGAGGTTTGTCTGACCTGCGATACCGGAAATCGTATCAACGATAGTACCGATTTCTTTGGAGCGCTCGCCGAGTTTATCAACGATAGCAGCCGTATCGGTAACTGTTGTTTCAACATTTTTAATTTGCATAACAGAGGAATCGATAGCACCGCGGCCGTTTGCAGCTTCTTCTGCAGCCGATGCGGAATTTTTTGCAACGAGCTCTGCCTGATCGCGCATTTCGTCAACAGATGCGGAAATCATGGAAACCTTTTCGTTACCGCCGTCAACAGCTGTCTGCTGATCGCTTACGACGTTTGCGGCGTCGGATACGGATTCGGCAACCTGCATGGAAACCTTTGCGGTCTGAGAGGAGTTCGCTGTGAGCTCTTCGGAGGAAGCCGCAATCTGCTCGCTGGACTCAGCAATACGACGCATAAATTTATTGAGAGATTCACGCATTCCCGTCAAAGCGCGGAGAGCATCACCGAACTCATCGCCACGGTCAATATCTCTCTTCTCCATACGGAAATCGCCGTCTTTGAGCTTGACGCAGTCAGCAATCATCTCATTGAGCGGGCTGGTAATAGCCTTGATG
>JAILNL010000026.1 GCA_024691625.1 Schwartzia sp. (in: firmicutes) | reverse complement strand
GTATGTTGTCGCTTAACAAGCAAACCCGTCGGCTGTCTGCGCAGGCGGACCTTGATGCACTCACAGGGCTTGGCAACCGCAATGCTTTGCTTCGCACAAGTGAGCAGATTTTCGAAAATAACAATCATGAGTCAATGCCTTTGGCATGTATTATGGCGGATGTGGATTTTTTCAAGGCATACAACGATCACTATGGACATCTTCAGGGAGATGTTATCCTGAGCAGTGTAGGCCGGGTTTTGCGTGATTACCGCGCGGAAGGGTGGCAGGTTTTCCGGTATGGCGGAGAGGAGTTCCTTCTTCTTCGTCCGGGAGCGGATGAAACAGATGCAAGAAGTACGGCAGAAGATATTCTTGATTCGCTCCGCCGTCATGCAATCCCGCACAAGGCAAGCCCCGTAAATCCGTTCCTTACCATGAGTCTTGGAGTTGCATCCTGTGACTGCGGATTGTCCGGAGATGTTAATTCCCTGATACGTGACGCGGACGAGGCTCTTTATCTGGCGAAAGAGCGTGGACGTGCATGCTGCGTATCCTTCAGCGAAAAGGAGGCGGGGGCATGAAGACGTCTGAACTGGAGCACTGGGTATCTTATCTGGAAGAAAATGACGAGGAATGCATGGAGCCGGATAAGATTCTTGAGTGTATCCGGGTGTCAGAAAATGCCTGCGCTGCCACGGAGGTACCGGTACAAAGAGCAAGGCTTCTTTACGTAATAGGTATTGCACGCTGTAAATTGGGAGAGTTTGAGCGTGGAAGGGATGTCCTTGAGGAAGCTCTCTCTGAAACAGAGCGGTGCGGTCTTTCTGTTTTCGCGGCAAAGATAAACTGCTGCCTGTCTAAATGCTGGAATGCATTTGGAGATGCAAAACGGACCCGTAAATATTCGGAGACTGCATTGCGTGAGTTTGGAAGGCTGCATCTTCGCGACGAGCTTGCACTTCATTACATAGATGTAAGCAAGTCTGCGAGTCTTGTAAGCGATAAAGATGAGCTTATGGAGTATCTGCACCGCGCAGAGCATTACTGCAGCCGCAGCAGTACACCAAAGAGTGCCCGCGCGCATTTTGAAATAGCCATTCAGTATAAAAATATCCTGAAGGATTACATAAAGGGCGCACAGTTTTTGACAAAGGGAATAGAGATTTGCCAGGTGAACGGCATGGCACGCATGGAAGCTCTCGGAATGAAGCGTCTTGCTGACACATATCTCACAATGGAAAGATATGCGGAGGCGGCAAAGCTGTACCGCGCGCTTCTGAAGGATGATGCAAACAGACTTCCTGATTCCGTGCATGTAAGCGCACTGGTAAATCTGATTTTCTGTAATTTTCATCTTGGAAGATTGTCCGCGGCAAATCACAGGATTCAGGAGCTTGAGACATTTTTGCCCCGGCTCTGGAAAAAGGAGCGAAGACAATTTACCGCGGTTGCGCATTATCTTCGTGCCAGACTGCTGATAGTGCGTACTGATAAGTTTCAGCAGGCAGATGAGCTTCTGGAAAAAGCGCTGGCTATATATGAGGATTTTGGCCGTCACGATTTCCCCGTCGCAGAGTTTGATTACATGCTCTATTCTTTGCAGGCGTCTATACTGCTTAGGCAGGGGCGGCTTGGCGGCGCAGAGAGGGCCTGCAAAAAGCTGGCGGACGTATCTTCCCATTGCAGCGCTATGTGCCGGAGAGAGGCTTACGCAAGTCTTGCCAATCTGGCAGAGCTGAAAGGGGATTATGAAGCGGCGTGCCGCTATGCGCACAGGGAAGATGAGGCGATTGCGTCAATTGACGCGGCTAATCTTGCCATGCGGTTTGAGCAGATGTGCCGCAAATTTTTTGATACCATGCGTTCACGTGAAATATCGGAGCTGCAGAAAGAAAAAAGGACTCTGGAGCGGAGCATTGATATTGATGCGCTGACACAGGTCTACAATAAAAAATATTATCTGCGTTATTTACGCCATCTTTATGAAGGTGAACGAAGCGATATTAACCGGATGACTATTCTTATGGTCGATATTGATCACTTTAAGGAGTATAATGATTGTTATGGGCATCCTGTAGGTGACCGCTGCCTTAAGAAGGTTGCAAGGATTTTTAAGGACAGTGTAAAAGGACTGCCGGCCCGCATTATGAGGTATGGTGGAGAGGAATTTGCGATATTCCTTGAGAATCTTTCGAAAAAGGACGGAGAACAGGCTGCGCAGCGTATCCTGAACTCGCTGGCAGAGCAGCATATCGCCCACGAAACCTCGCCTGTAGCTGATTATCTGACCGTAAGTATCGGAGTCGCATCGGAACGGCGCAATATGCCCCGTGAAATCAATGCACTCATGGAGCGTGCTGATGAAGCACTCTATGAGGCAAAAAAGAGCGGGGGAAATACGTTTCGGGCTGTTCAATGGTAAAGGAGCGCTTATGGAACTTCATAGCCTTATAAAGAAAGCGGAAATGACACATGAATTAACGGAGGAGGAGCTTACGCTCCTTCTTTCTGCGTCTGAAGCAGAGGAAGAAATGGCGGAGGCTGCTGACCGCGTAAGAAAAGAGTACGTAGGTGATGCGGTACATCTCCGCGGACTTATTGAGTTTTCCAGCTATTGCCGCAGAAACTGCATGTACTGCGGGCTTAGGCGTGAAAATGAAAATGCCCGTCGGTATCGTCTTTCTCCGGAGGAAATACTGACTCTTGCAAAAAAAGCTGTGGACTACGGCTATCATACTGTGGTGCTTCAGTCAGGGGAGGATATATGGTTCACAGTGGAGCGGCTTGTCCCCATAATAAAGCAGATAAAGGCTATGGGTGTTGCGGTCACCCTTTCAATAGGCGAACGCAGCCGTGAAGAATATGCTGCTTTTCGTGAAGCGGGAGCTGACAGATTTCTCATCCGCATAGAGACAACCGACAGGGAGCTTTATGAAAGGCTTGACCCGGGTATGTCCTTCGATGAGCGCTGCCGCTGCATAAACGACATAAAGGACCTGGGATATGAAGTGGGAACGGGATGCCTCATCGGACTTCCTGGGCAGAGCGTGGAGTCTCTGGCACGGGATATACTTTTTTTCAAGAGTATAGACGCGGATATGGTGGGAATCGGCCCGTTGATTCCGAATCCTGAAACACCTCTCGGGGACGTGCCAATAGGAGATATAGGGATTACACGACGCATGGTTTCTGCAATACGCCTTCTTCTGCCTGAGGCAAATATCCCTGCAACTACAGCTATGGAAACGCTCCTTCCGCATAAGGGCAGAGAGCTTATTCTTCGTTCCGGTGCAAATGTAGTGATGCCGAATGTAACAGAAGGAGAAGCCCGGGAGAAATACGCGCTTTATCCCGGAAAGGCTTGTGTGCTTGATACTCCGGCGCACTGCCGTACATGTATGGAAACACGCATCAAGGCTATCGGACGCTTTATTGGAGAAGATGCAGGTTTCAGAAAGCACAAGCGTTGATTTTACCGTTTGCCCGATGCCAAGGAGTGCTGGATAAATTCAACTGAACTCAGAGAGGTAAAACCCCTCTGAGTAAGTTTCATTTTATTTACAGACAGCTTTTCTATCATGACGGAAAGGAAACTGTCTTTTGGAGGGGAAACGCAGGTTATGCAGACAGCTGTACTCGGAAGCGGCAGCAAGGGAAATTCTGTCTATATTGAAATGGAAGGCGTTCACATGCTGGTGGATGCCGGTATAGGTGTACGCCGTGTGATGAAAAGTCTTAAGGAAATCGGTGTGACACCTGACATGCTGTCAGCAGTTTTTCTTACACATGAGCACACCGACCATATAAAGGGACTCGGTCCTTTGATGCGTGCAACACAGGCGCGTGTTTACACGAGACCCGGGACGCTTTCGGCGCTTCCGAAAAAAGATGAGCTGCCGGACCGTCTGGGAGTCATTCATGATACCATGAAGCTAGGACCTTTAACGGTACGGGCGTTTTCGACACTGCATGACGCTGCTGACCCTGTAGGCTACAGCTTTTCCGCAGGACAGGCAAAATGCACGCTGGCAACGGATTTAGGCTTTATAACGTCTTCCGTTCAGGCAGCTATCGAAGGCTCTGATATGCTTGTGCTGGAAACCAATCATGACCCTGGCATGCTGAAGAGAGGCTCATATCCGTGGCCGCTTAAGCAGCGTATTCTGGGAAACCGCGGACATCTGGCAAATGAGGATGCCGCATGGGCACTTGTGCATATGAGAAAACGCCCTGAAAAGATATTCCTTGCACATTTAAGCGAAGAAAACAACCGTCCTGAGCTTGCGCGGGAAACTGTGGAACGTGTACTAAAGGAGCAGGGAGCAGATTCCCTGTCCATGGATATCACAGTAGCGCGGCAGAATGATATGGACGTTTGGATGTAATTATTTATCGGGAGGGATAAATGTGAAATTCGTTATGAAGGATTGGAAAAAATATACGACAGGCGCTCTCATGGGAATGGCGGTTACGGGAGCCGTGCTTTTGAGCGGATGCTCGGGCCTCAGCGCATTGCCTTCCTCGGGAAACGGTATTCCTGAGACCTCGCGCCCGGCGGTTTCAACAGGCTCGGGAAATCTTTCGGATGCGCGGAATACTCCGGCAGTGCGCGTAGCCAAATCTGTAGGTCCTGCTGTCGTTGGTATAACAAATAAGGCTGTTGCCCGTGACTGGTTTAACAATCAGGTGCAGGTAGAGCAGGGTGTCGGCTCGGGTGTTATCTTCCGCAGCGACGGCTATATCGTTACAAATAATCACGTCATTGAAGGAGCCCGCGAGATACTCGTATCCCTTTCTGACGGACGCAGTGTAAAAGGAAAACTCATCGGTGCGGATGAGCTCACGGATATAGCGGTAGTAAAGATTGATGAAAGCGACCTTCCTACGGCTTCATTTGGCAACTCGGATGAAATCGTCGTCGGAGAGCCTGCAATCGCAATCGGAAATCCTATGGGACTTGAATTTCAGGGCAGTGTAACGGTGGGCGTAATCAGTGCGCTGAACCGTACGCTTTCCATGGGCGGAGAGCGTCAGCTGAAGCTCATTCAGACCGACGCCGCAATCAGCCCGGGCAATTCCGGCGGCGCGCTGGCCAATGCTGACGGACTTGTAATCGGAATCAACAGCGCGAAAATAGCTGCGAACGGTGTTGAGGGCATGGGATTTTCTATTCCTATCAACACAGTACGCGAGGTCGTTGACCAGCTTATGGAGCACGGCAGGGTAATCCGCCCGTATCTCGGTGTCGGTGTGTTCGATAAAATGACTGCGGCACGCGCAGGCTATCAGCTTAATGTTGACGCGGGCGTTTACGTGCAGAATGTCACTCTGCAGGGACCTGCGGGACGTGCAGGAATCCAGCGCGGCGATATCATTCTTGAAGTAGGCGGAGAAAAGACGAATACGGTTGGCGAGCTTCGCTCGGCTGTTACCAGCCATAATGTGGGTGATAACGTTTCGGTCAAAATAACTCGCGGAGATGATACATTCAATGTAGATGTGACGCTGGACGCAGCACCGGAGCAGTAAAGTGAAGATTACTGTAGTTGCGGCGGGAAAGCTCAAGGAAAAATATCTTACACAGGGCATAGCGGAGTTTATGAAAAGACTTACTCCCTTTGCCCGTGTAGAAATACGTGAAATTAACGAGGAGCATATGCCGGAAGAGCCATCTGATGCAGACCGCGAAAAGGTTCTGACAAAAGAGGGAGAGCGTCTTTTGAAGCAGGTGCCCGAGGGAAGCTATCTTTTCGTGCTGGACGTATACGGGAAGCAAAAATCCTCCGAGGAGCTTGCGGAGCGTATAAATGAGCTGGGGCTTCAGGGGAAAAGCAGCATTGCATTTCTTATCGGAGGAGCCTTCGGACTCTCAAAGGAAGTCCGCGCGGCGGCAGACGAGCTTTTATCTTTTTCGCGGATGACATTTACACATCAGATGGTGCGTCTTCTTCTTGTAGAGCAGATATACCGTGCATTCAAGATTAACCGCGGAGAGAAATATCACTGGTAAAATAAAATTTTGAAGAAATATAAGAAATCCCCGCCGGCAGGCTTGCCAACGGGGATTTCTTATATGAAGTATTCTATTGTCTTGTCTTCTGTTAGCTTTGTGTTGTTGTTGAACAGAAGCATTGCCTCGCGGTCCGCTTCGGGTCCGAAAGCATACAGACTGTCGGTCTCGCTTTCAAAATAATGAAGCGGCACGATGCGGTTGTGGGTGAATGGCGCGTTGTTCACGATTTTTATATCTGTGGCATCTCCTATGTCGGGAATTGTTTCGTAGTAGGGGTCGAACATCATGATACCGTCGGATGTGATTCCCGTCAGAAGCGCATAGTGCTCTACCTCAAACCACAGCCGTACAACCACGGCACCGCCCCGGTGCAGGGCATCAATTATAAGCCCGCCGTTTTTTACGTTTACCGACGAGCCCGAAAGGTAACGGCTCGATACAGGTATTGAGCCTACTCGTCCGTAGCCGTCAAGCCAGTTGGCAAGAAACATCATGGCCGAGCGGGATGTTCCGCGTTTCCCCGGGACTCCGCCATCTCCGTAGCAGTCGAGACAATAAAGAGTGATGTTCCTTATGATTTCAGGAGGTATGTCTTCGCGCTCAAAAAGGAAGCGTATCGCATTGTCGAGGGTTGTTGGCCCGCAGTCGTATTCGGATATTTGATACTGAAGAGGTGTCTTCATGGAAATTCACCATTTTCTTTAGGGATTTCCTATCATTTTAATAAAAACGGTATGAAAGTGCAAGAACCCCGAAGGCTCAGCGGAATATTTCCGCAAGACGCGAGACTGCTCCGTCGATTTTTTCCTTTGGAATACCGGCATAGTTTATGACAAGCTGAACATTTTTTTCACAGCAGGGCGCGTGACGGTAATCGTCAAAGAAGGACAGATGCAGCCCTGTTTTTTTTGCACGTTTTTTTATGCATTCCTTTGAAAGCGCGGTGTTAACCGTGAGAAGGAAATGAGTTCCTGCCTTGCGCTCTGTAACCAGAGAAAAATCATTAAGCGGAGACCGTCTGATGGCATCAAGGATTGCCGTCCGCTGCATCCGGTAGTATTTTTTCATGCGGTTTATGTGTCTTTCGAAATATCCCCGTTTCAAAAACAGCGCCAGAGTGTACTGCTCAAAGCTGGAAACTGTGCAGGAATAAAAGCTTTGAGTTTTTTTGTATCTTTCCAAAAGCTTTTTGGGCAGCACCATGTAGCTGATCCGAAGCGACGGCACAAGCGTCTTGGAAAAGGTGTTAAGGTATATTACCCGGTTTTGTGTGTCCTGAGCGTACAGAGGAAGAATAAATTTTCCTGTGTAGCGGAACTCGCTGTCGTAATCGTCTTCGATAATGTAGCGTTTGCTTATGCGGTTAACCCATCTGAAAAGCTCTATGCGCCGCCCTACAGGCATGACGATACCCGTGGGGAAGTGATTGGCCGGGGAGACATGAACCACATCGGCTCCGCTTTCCTCCAGGGCATCAATGCAGAGTCCTGCATCGTCAATGGGGACATACTTCCAAGGGTTGCCGAAGCTCTGGGAAATCTCTCCGAATTTTTTATATCCGGGGTCTTCAATTGCGAAGGTTGTCGCAGGTCCGAAAAGCTGTAAAAGACGGCTGTAGAGATATTCTGTTCCTGCGCCTATGATAATCTGTTCAGGATCTACGTTCATGGCGCGGTTTGTGCGGAGATAGTCCGCGATTGCCCGGCGGAGAATGAAGAGGCCATTCCATGGTAT
>JAILNL010000003.1 GCA_024691625.1 Schwartzia sp. (in: firmicutes) | reverse complement strand
TTATCTTCGGTACAGACCCGAAAGCTGCAGCAAGTGTTGTAAGAGAAGCAAAAAAACACACATCAAAGCCTGTTATATTGAAGCTGTCGCCTAATGTCACTGACATAACGGAAATCGCAAAAGCCTGCGAAGATGCCGGAGCAGATGCGCTTTCGCTAATCAACACGCTCATGGGCATTGCTATTGATATCAAGACATGGAAGCCGGTTCTTGGAAACATCACCGGCGGACTTTCGGGCCCGTGTGTAAAACCCGTTGCGCTTCGTCTTGTATGGCAGACTGCACAGGCAGTCAACATTCCGATTATAGGGCAGGGCGGAATATCCACGGCAGAAGATGCTATTGAGTTCTTCCTTGCAGGAGCATCCGCGGTATCTGTTGGTACTGCAAATTTCGTTGACCCGTATGCCACAACGAAAATAATACAGGGCCTGGACGATTATCTTGAAAAAAATAATCTCTACAATATCTCTGAGCTTGTTGGAAAACTGAAAATGAATTAAGGAGGTGCAGGATGGCTGATAACCGTTTAATTGTTGCTTTAGACGTGCATACTCTTGATGACGTAAAAAAACTGGTGGAAGAGCTGGGAGACGCTGTTTCATTCTATAAAGTAGGAATGGAGCTTTATTACAGCGCAGGCCCCGGTGTAATCGACTACCTGAAGGAAAAAAATAAAAATATATTCTTGGACCTGAAGCTCCACGATATTCCGAACACAGTTTCAGAAGGACTGTGTTCCCTGATGAAGCACGGCGTATCCATATTTAACGTCCACGCTTCCGGCGGATATACGATGATGAAAACTGCTTCCGACAAAATCCGGCAGGAGGCTGAAAAGCTGAACATCGAGCCGCCGAAGCTGATTGCAGTAACTGTTTTGACAAGTATGAATGAACAGGACTGGAAGGATATGGGTAACACGGATTTAATATCCGACAGAGTTGTACGGCTTGCGAAGCTGGCTAAAAAAGCCGGAATGGACGGAGTTGTTGCATCTCCTCAGGAGGCTGCCATGATACGTCAGGCTTTCGGAGAAGATTTCCTTATCGTTACTCCGGGAGTACGTCCTGCAGGTTCGGCTGTTAACGACCAGAGCCGTATAGCGACTCCAGCCGTTGCACTGCAAAATGGAGCAACACACCTCGTAATCGGAAGACCAATCCGTGCTGCTGAAAGCCCAAAACAAGCGGCTCTCAAAATACTGGAAGAAATGGAGAATGCTGTAAAATGATGACAGAAGAACAGATCAAAGACATATTCGTAAAGACCAACGCTGTTATGGAAGGTCACTTCTTGCTGACTTCCGGACTGCACAGCCCGATGTATGTTGAAAAATTCAATGGCCTTCAGCACCCGGAATATACTGAAATCCTTTGCAAAGAACTGGCAGAGCGTTTCAAGGATGAGAAAATAGATACAGTTGTCGGACCTATGACGGGCGGCATCCTGCTCGCGCATGAGACAGGAAAAGCTCTTGGAACCCGTGCTATTTTCACGGAGCGTGAAAATGGACACATGACATTCCGCAGAGGCTTCCACCTTGAAAAGGGTGAGCGTGTCCTGATTGTCGAAGATATCGTAACAACAGGCGGCTCGGTAAAAGAAGTAATCGACGTAGTAAAAGCTGAGGGCGGCATCCCTGTAGCTGTCGGAATGCTCGTAGACCGCAGCGGCGGAAAAGTAAGCTTCGGTGAAGTACCGCATAAAGCATTGCTGAACCTGACCGTCGAAACATACCAGCCCGACCATTGCCCGCTTTGCGAGAAGGATGTACCTATGACAAAGCGCGGAAGAACAGGAAAATAATTGAAACATAATGAAAAATCCCAATCGGAAATAATCCGGTTGGGATTTTTTAGTGCTCAATTATACTCTTATGGGTAAATTTTTTCACATACTTTGTCGTATACTATGATTAAAGCAAAGATTGAGGTGATGAAAATGTACGCAGGAAGCAGCAAAAAGCTATTACCCATGCTGATACTTGAAATTTTAAAAGAGCATACAGACGAACAACACCGTTTAACCCAACAGGAAATTATCGATAAATTATGGACGCAATACGGTGTGAAATGTGACCGCCGCTCTGTGCATAACAATCTTGAGTCACTCAAGGATATGGGCTACGACATTTTCACCTCGCGTAAATGTTACTTGGCTGAAAGAGACTTTGACGATGCGGAGCTAAGAATGCTGATTGACAGCGTTTTATTCTCGAAAAATCTATCTAAAGCACAGTCGAAGCGTTTAATTGAGAAGTTAACAGGATTAGGGAACAAATATTTTAAAGACAAGATTCCTCATGTATCGAATCTTCCTGCTTTATTTCACTCTGATAATAAACAGGTCATGATTGCACTTAATACCCTAAATAATGCAATTAAAGCAGAGAAAAAAGTCAGCTTCATTTATAACACCTACGGTACTGATTTTAAACTTCATCCTAAACGCGAAGAACCATACATCGTTAATCCATACCAAATGGTAGAAAATAACGGAAGATATTATCTGATTGGTAACTACGACAAGTACGATAATCTGTCACATTACCGCATTGACCGCATTACTTCCGTCGAAATACTGCCCGACAAGGTGAAGCCTAAGAGTGATGTCAAAGATTTTACAACAGACTGGACTTTACCCAAGCACATGGCAGAGCATATTTATATGTTCGGCGGTGAGAGTGTAACCGTGAAAATCAGAGCAGAAAAATATTTGATGGATGAACTGATTGATTGGTTTGG
>JAILNL010000219.1 GCA_024691625.1 Schwartzia sp. (in: firmicutes) | reverse complement strand
GAGGCGTTTCTGCTGGCGTTGTCGCCGGGAGCAGCAACCATAGCAATGCTTATCGGTTTGTCAAAGGGAAGATGCCTGAAATGAACATCGTCATCTATTTTCCAGCATATCAGCCATAATGCAAAACCGATAAGCATTGCTATGGTTGCTGCTCCCGGCGACAACGCCAGCAGAAACGCCTCCGCCTGCAGTGCCTTAAAAGCCAGGTTTTCTATTGAAATCAGATTCCGCTTTCTTCGCATTGCTTTAAGATCTCTCATAATTCAATGCTCCTTCTGTAAAAGCAGCTGCCGCAATCCGCCAATTAAATAGAGCGAACCTGCACATACGAGAAGAGTTCCCTCTCCCGAAAGTTCAAGTGCCCGATCAAGTGCTTTAACGTTATCCGCTTCAGCCTCTCCGTGGCTCACTGCAGCTTTTTCCACCAAAAGCTCCGGTTCGGCAGCCCTCGGAGAATCCGGCAGGGTGGCAACCAGCGTATCCTCAGGACGCAAAAGCGCCTCAAGCATCTCATCAATAGCCTTATCCTTCAGAATACCCATAAGGAATACTCTCGGCATATCCGGATAATATCTGTCCAGCGCCTCACGAAGCGCCTTTATCCCGGCAGGATTATGTGCTCCGTCCACACGGATTTGCTGATTCCCTATGCTCATGTCCTCAAAACGGCCCGGCCAGACGGCATTTTTAAGTGCCGCCTGCATTGCCGCGGGAGTAATCGAAGGCTCGCTTCTCGAGAGCAGCACTGCCGCCATAACCGCCAGAGAGCTGTTTGCAATCTGATAATCTCCCAAAAGGGACAAATCATAGTGCAGAGACCTTACGCCAAGATTTTCCGACGAAAGGGTAAGTTCCTGTACGCTTTCGTGAAAACGAACAAAATCACTGGTAAAATCAAGGCCCCGCACAAAAAGCTCAGCACCTTTTTCCTCTGCTGTTCTTCGAATAATTTCAAGAGGCATCCCCTCTGCCGCAGTAATAACAGGAACACCGTTTTTGATGATTCCGGCCTTATGGCGCGCCACACCATCGAGAGTTCCGTCACATCTG
Organism: Schwartzia sp. (in: firmicutes); assembly: GCA_024691625.1. Taxonomy (GTDB): domain Bacteria; phylum Bacillota; class Negativicutes; order Selenomonadales; family Selenomonadaceae; genus Schwartzia. Next base: position 14,837 of record JAILNL010000219.1, on the reverse strand, counting down.
TCGGCATGTTCGAGAGTAACATTGGTAATGACCGAAAGAACAGGTGTAATGATATTCGTAGAATCCAAAAGCCCGCCCAGTCCTACCTCAATTACAGCGTAATCAACCTTCTGCTCCGCAAACCACAAAAACGCTAGTGCCGTAAGAACCTCGAACTGTGTCGGAGATTCCTCCCCTTCACTGATCATCTGTTCAACCGCTTTTTTCACCCGATCTATGCAGTCAGCAAAATCAGACTCGGAAATTTCTTCTCCGTTTATCTTGAACCGCTCCGTATATGAAAACAGATGCGGAGAGGTATACAGACCCGTTCGGAGTCCGGACTTTTGAAGTATTTCCGCCGTCATGCAGGAAACAGAACCCTTTCCGTTCGTTCCTGTGACATGGATAGTTTTATACCTGCGCTCCGGATGGCCCAAAAGCTCGGCAAGACGCTCGATTCTCGAAAGGCCAAGCTTAATGCCAAAGGTATTCAGGCTCTCCAGATACGCTAATGAATCGTTGTATGTCATGACATTCCTCAAAGCGTCGCAAGGTATTTGAGGCGTTCGGCAACTACTGCTTTCTTCTCCTCATATTCCTTCTGCTTTGCGCGTTCTTTTTCTACAACATCAGCCGGAGCTTTTGCAACAAAGCCCTGGTTGGACAGCTTTCCGGCTGCGCGCTTGATTTCCTTATCCAAGTTCTCAAGCTCTTTTGTAAGACGTGCCGTCTCCTTCTCAACATCAATAAGTCCTTTGAGCGGAAGATAAATTTCAACACCGCTTACAGCAGCAGTCATAGCATTTTCGGGCTTGGCAGCATCTGCCGGAAGAATCGTTACAGGCTCTGCATCAGCAAGTACGCGCAAATATGCCTCGTTTTCGGAGAAAATCTTTGAAAGGCTTTCATCAGCAAAATGGAGAATAGCCTCACTCTTGCGGCCCGGTACTGCATTAACCTCCGCACGCATGTTGCGGATAGCCTTTATTGTATCCATAACGGCCGTCATATTTGTCTCTGCTGCCTCGTCAAGTTTAGCCTCTTCATTCTTCGGCCACTCAGTAACCATGATGCTCTTGCCTTCATGCGGAATATGCTGCCAGATTTCCTCTGTGATGAACGGCATGAAAGGATGCAGAAGTCGAAGCGTATGCTCGAGAACATAGCCCAGGACGTACTGTGCCGTCTGACGCGGACGTGCGTTGTCCTTGTCGTAAAGACGTGCTTTTACAAGCTCGATATACCAATCGCAGAGCTCGCTCCAGATAAATTCATAAATGGAGCGTGCAGCTTCGCCAAGCTCGAATTTCTCAAGATTTTCTGTGACTCCCGCAACAGTTTTCGCATAACGGCTGAGAATCCAGCGGTCAGCCAGTGTGTAATCCGAGTCCTCAGGGACAAAGCTGTTATCAAAGCCCTCAAGATTCATAAGCATGAAGCGTGAAGCATTCCAAAGCTTATTTGCAAAGTTACGGGCAGACTCAACACGCTCCCAGTAGAACCGCATGTCATTTCCCGGAGTATTGCCCGTAATGAGCATGAAGCGCAGTGTATCCGCGCCGTATTTGTCAATAACCTCAACAGGGTCGATACCGTTGCCGAGAGATTTTGACATCTTGCGGCCCTGGCTGTCGCGGACAAGACCATGGATAAATACATGGTGGAAAGGAATATCCTTTCCGAATTCAAGGCCCATCATGACCATACGTGCAACCCAGAAGAAGATGATATCGTAGCCCGTAACCAGCGTAGCCGTCGGGTAGAACTGCTTGAGCTCAGGTGTGTTGTCAGGCCAGCCCATAGTTTCAAAAGGCCATAGGCCGGAGCTGAACCATGTATCAAGTACATCCTCGTCCTGATGGATATGCTTGCTGTGGCAGTGCGGACATTCCGTAAGATCAGTACGGGATACCGCAGTCTCACCGCAATCATCGCAATACCATGCAGGAATACGGTGACCCCACCAAAGCTGGCGGGAAATACACCAGTCGCGGATATTCTCAAGCCAGCTGATGTAAATTTTCGTAAAACGCTCAGGTACGAATTTAATACGACCGTCTTTTACTGCCTCAATAGCAGGTTTTGCCAGAGATTCCATCTTGACGAACCACTGCTTGGAAACAAGCGGTTCAACTGTCGTATCGCAGCGCGAGCAGTGACCGACTGCATGCTCATGCTCCTCTGTGGAAACGAGTACACCGAGCTCCTCAAGCTCTTTGACGAGCTTTTTGCGGCATTCATAGCGGTCAAGGCCCTCGTATTTGCCTGCTCCTGCGCCCATTGTGCCGTCGTTGTTGATAACCTTAATCTGCTCGAGATTATGACGCTCGCCCATCTCAAAGTCGTTCGAGTCGTGTGCAGGAGTAACCTTTACTGCACCTGTTCCGAATTTCGGGTCAACATACTCATCAGCAAACAGAGGAATCTCACGATTTACTATAGGAAGAATCAATGTTTTTCCTACGAGATGCTTATAACGCTCATCATCAGGATGGACTGCAACGCCCGTATCACCGAACATTGTCTCAGGACGTGTCGTAGCGATTTCAACATATTCGTCCGAATCCTTGAATTTATAACGCAGATGCCAGAGATGTCCCTGCTCTGTCTCGTGCTCGACCTCAATATCCGAAAGCGCCGTGTTGCAGCGTGGGCACCAGTTCGTTATACGCGTGCCCTGATAAATCAGACCTTTTTCGTAGAGGCTTACGAAAACCTCACGTACTGCGCGGGAGCAGCCTTCATCCATGGTGAAACGCTGACGTTCCCAGTCGCAGGAAGACCCCAGGGTACGGAGCTGGAACATGATACGGTTGCCGTATTCTTCCTTCCATGCCCATACACGCTCAAGGAATTTCTCGCGGCCCAGGTCATAACGGCTTTTTCCTTCCTTGCGAAGTGCCTCTTCAACCTTTGCCTGTGTTGCTATGCCCGCATGGTCGCAGCCCGGCATCCAGAGCGTATTATATCCCTGCATGCGGCGCCAGCGAATCAAAATATCCTGCAATGTATTATCCATAGCATGGCCCATGTGCAGCTGCCCCGTAACATTCGGTGGCGGAATAACGATACTGTACGGATCTTTATCCTCTTCTACTTCCGCGTGGAAAAGGTTATTTTCCTCCCAGTAGTCATACCATTTTTTCTCAAATGATTTCGGGTCATAGACCTTAGGGATGTTGCTTTCTTCTGACATTCTTTTTCCTCCTGTTGTGTGAACCAAAATAAAAAAAGCTCTTTCGTCCATCTGGACGAAAGAGCCTACTTTCGTGGTACCACCAAAATTCCCGGAGAGATTCTCCGGCTCAAGACAATAACGCCGTCGCGCGCCGCTGCTTACTCAATTCTGCAGGGAAACTCCGAAGCGACCTTCCACTATCCTGCGCGGGAACTCACACCAACCGTTCCTTCTCTGAACCGCCCGACCGTGTACTCCTCTTCTTCATCGCTTATAAACTGTATTATCCCATATACGCTATCTTAGCATAACACCGAAGAGTTTGCAACGAATAAAAGAAAGCTCTGCCGCATTCGACAGAGCAAAAATTTCTGGTGCGGACGAGAGGGGTCGAACCTCCACGCCTTGCGGCACTGGATCCTAAGTCCAGCGCGTCTGCCAGTTCCGCCACGCCCGCATTCTATTGAATATGATTATGTATAAAAATCAGCACTTCGGCAAACCAAAGTACCGCTCCACAGCGTGGCCAGTAGGCATTCACTAAGCTGCTAAAGCAGCAAGTGCCTGCGATACGCCACGCCCGCATTTATCAACCTTATGATTATATACTTTAGCAAATCAATGTTGCAATTCTAGCATGAACAATAAACTATGTCAATTTTCACGCTTATCTTCTTCAATCAGCTTCGTCAGCAGCTCTTTCGTTATATCCTTTTCCGAATAAAGCTGAATACCGTTTCTTTTCAAAAGCGCAGCACATACGCCCTGCCCTTTTATCTTAGTGTGTGAAAATGTGCCGTCATAAACAGTATTCACCCCGCATGAAGGACTGCTCTCCTTTAATATTGCGACGCGCGCATTATGCTTCTTTGCTGTCTCAAACACAATCTCTGCGCCACGGAGAAATTCAGCCGTACAGTCTTTTCCTTTCGGGCTCTGCACTGCCGCACGATTTTCCAGCACGTCCTCTCCCACACCGTTCTGTATCTCCACCGGCTCCCTCGGGCGCTGAAGTCCTCCAAATGTTTCAGGGCAAACAGGCACAAAGCGTCCCTCTTTTTCCGCTTCCTTCAAAAGCTCCTGCAAATTATCTCCGCCGTCATATTTTACCTTCTGCCCCAACAGGCAGGCGCTTACAAGAATCATACTGTTCCTCCAAAATTTTTATTCACTTTAATCAGTATACCAATTCTTCAAAAGAAAAACACCCCGTCACAACGAACGGGGTGCATGTAAAGCATGTATTTTTTATCGCATAAAGGTCTGACTTGCAAGATTTGTGAGCATAGCAAGAAGCTCAGGATATATACCCGTACCGACAGTAGCTATGACAGAAAGCAGTACCGTCGCACGCACACCAAAGGGTATTCTGAACGCCGTGTTAGCCGTTTCTTCCTCAGGCGTGAGGTCTCTGTACATAGCTTTCGCAACAAGCAGATAGTAGTAAACGGAAATCATGGACATTAAAAAGCCTATAAATGCCAGCCACAGATATCCGCGTTCAACTGCTGCCGTAAAAATATACATTTTACCCGAGAAGCCTGCCGTAGGCGGTATACCTGCCATGGAAAGCAGCGATACCGTCATTACTGCCGCAAGAAGCGGAGCCGACTGAGCAAGGCCTGTCAGATGCGTATGCGTTGTACCGCCGCGGTATACTTCAACGCATGTAAGCACCGCAAAAGCACCCACATTAGCAAATACATAAAGCATTGCGTAGAACAGAACTGCTTTCATTCCCGCAGCATCTGCCGATGCTATACCGCACATCATGTAACCTGCCTGTGCGATTGAAGAATATGCCAGCATACGTTTCACGTCTGTCTGACGTATCGCCATTATATTGCCGCCAACCATACATATTGCCGCAAACACTGCCAATAAAGGTATCCAATATCCGCCAAGAAGCGGGAACGCTGCATACAGTGCGCGCATAAATACCGCTATTCCTGCTGCCTTCGAGCCCATAGCCAAAAGTGCCGTAACAGGTGTCGGTGCACCCTGATAAACATCAGGTGCCCACATATGAAACGGAATAACCGACAGTTTGAAAAAGAAACCGATCATTACAAGCACAATGCCCGCAAGACCAATGGAAAATACCATCTGGATGCTTCTGCAGATAACAGCAAAATCAAGGCTTCCTGTTGCACCGTAAACAAGACTGATGCCATAAAGCATAACGGCTGTGGAACCGGCTCCGACAACCAAATATTTTACCGATGCCTCGCCTGAATCCGGCACATCCATACGCTGCCCCACAAGGACATAGAAGGAGACCGTCATAAGCTCGAGTCCTACAAACATGGTAAGCAAGTCGTTTGCCGAGGCCATTACACACATTCCAAGAAGCGCTGCCATCAAAAGTGTATAAAACTCACCTGGACTCTTTATATTTTTCTCAACATAATCAAGTGAGAAAAGGACGCTGAAAAGCATTCCGAGGATAAACAGCTGCTTAAAGAAAAGTGCATAATTGTCCTCTAAAAACAGCCCGTCAAAGAAGGTCATGCTCGGTCCCGTATGATAAAGCCCGAAGGTATATACAAGAGCAGCCAAAAGGCCCGAAATGACGAGATAGCCTATACCCCTGCGTGTCTCCTTCTTCGGAAGAACGAGATCCACCGCCAGAGCCACAGTCATAATGACAAGAATAAAAATCTCTGTAGATACTGCCCAGAAGTTCATCAGAATCCACCTCCCAGCAGCATAGGTACATCAGAAAGTGCGGCCAGCATTGGAGCAAGAGGCTGTACTCCTGAATCAATAACACGCATCAAAAGCTCAGGGAAAATACCAAAGCCTACGAGGAACAGTCCCAGCAGGAGAAGAGGAAGAACCTCCACGCCCTTCTGGTCTTCATACTTAGCAAAATGCTCGTCCTTCGGTCCGAAAAGCACCTTTGCAAGCATTCGGAGAATATAGAGTGCCGTAAATATGATACCCGCAATCGCGATCACCGCAAAGAACGGATACACTCCGATAGTTCCCATGAAAATCGTGACCTCAGGAACAAATTCAATGAGTCCCGGAAGGCCCACCGAAGCCATGCCTGCCAGCATAAAACCGATAGTCACGCGTGGGAAATAATGTGCCAGTCCCTTCAGGTCAGGTATGCTTCTCATGTGAGTTTTTTCGTATACATATCCAATCTGGGAGAAGAACAGCGATGCCATGATACCGTGAGCCACCATATTGGCTATGGCGCCGCTGATGCTTACAACATTCAGTGCCGCAAAACCGAGGAGCACATAGCCCATGTGTGAAACGGACGAATAACCGATTATGTATTTGAGATCCTTCTGCACCATAGCACAGTATGCCGCATACATTACGTTAATCATTGCAAGTCCTGCAATGAGAGGTGCCCAAAACTTCGCGCCAAGAGGAAGCACCATGAGGCCGAGTCGGATAAGACCGTACCCTCCGATTTTCTTCAAAACACCGGCATGAATCATGGATACTGCCGTCGGCGCACCCGCGTAGCCGTCAGGAGACCAGCTGTGGAACGGGAACATTGAAAGCAGTGAACCGAAGCCTGTGAGAAGAAGCAGGAATACGAAAATCTGGAATTCCGCGCTCATATTTCCCATCTGGCTTGCCATAATGAGTGCCTGTATATCGAAGGTTCTCTGCCCTGCCGGGTACGCGCCCAGATAAAGCGACACAATACCCACAAGCATGAACGCCGAACCCATAAGAAGGAAAATCGTCAGCTTCATGCCCGAATATTCCTTCGGAACACGTTTCGTCGAACCCCAGATAAGCACCATAATATAAATAGGAATTACAACGACCTCATAGCAGAGCAGGAATATGAAAAGGTCGCATGCAACAAAAGTACCTGTTACACCTGCAATGAGGATGAGCAGCAGAATAAAGAATTCCTTTGCTCTTTTCTCTATGTTCCATGAACTGAACACAGAAGCCAATCCGATAACATCAGTTAGCAGGAGCATTGGCAAAGAAATGCCGTCGATTCCCAAAGAATACGAAACCCCTAAATCTGTTACCCACGGAATCTGCTCTGTGAACTGCATGCCGCCAACTGCCGTATCATACGCGGCATAAGCGTACAGAGTCAGGCATGTCGCCAGCCCCATAGCCGCCGCCGCAAGCACACGGATCTGCTCACGGGCTTCACGCGGCAGGAAACAGATTACCAGTGCCATCAGAAGCGGTGCCAGGAGGACGGTGGATAAAAGAGGAAAACCCATTAAAATGCACCTCCCAGCAGATTAAGAATACGAACCGCACAGAAAACACTATACGCCACAAGAACAATAACTCCGCAGTAGAACACAGCCACGTAACGCTGAGCCTGTCCGTTCTGCAGTGCGGTAAACACGCAGGAAAGGCAGCCTACACCCTTTGCAAGGCCGTTTACCACACCATCGACAACGTGCAGGTCAAACCAGTACAGTACAGCGCCAAGCTTGTCGACGAAAGTATTTCGCACAATCGTGTAAAATTCATCAACATAGTATTTGTTATAGCTGAGAGTGTAAAGAATACCAAACCGCTGTGCCAGAAGATGCGCGGAGAAGCGTTTTGCAACATAAATCTCATACGCAAGCGCAAATGCAATAAGAGTCAGCAGAACGGAAGAACCGGCAATCATAAAATCAATATGCTCTTCCTGAACCGCACCGAAATACACCCATTCACCAAAGCCCGCGAAATGTCCCCAAGCACCACTGACAACCGCAAGCACTGCAAGAACAACAAGCGGCATACGCATATAGGAATTTGTTTCGTGAGCAGGGCAGTCCTCTCTGACCTCTCCGAAGAAAGCGACGAACAAAAGACGCGCCATGTAGAACGCTGTCAAGAATGCCGTAGCCGCAGCCAGAAGATAAAGCGGCATACTTACCTCAGCGGCAGCAGCAAGAATCATATCTTTGGAAAAGAATCCCGCAAACGGCGGAACGCCTGCAATAGCCAGTACACCTACAGCCATACATTTGAACGTTGTAGGCATACGGTGCCGCAGACCGCCCATCTTAAAGATATCTGCTTCCTCGTTCATAGCCTCGATAACCGCGCCGGCACAGAGGAACAGCAACGCCTTGAAAAAAGCGTGCGTCATGAGATGGAACATAGAAGCCGTCAGCGAACCCACCCCCAGAGCAAGCATCATATAACCGAGCTGGCTTATGGTGGAATACGCAAGAATGCGTTTGAACGGACGCTGGGTTATTGCAATCGTCGCGGCAAAGAACGCCGTAAATCCGCCAATCCATGCAATAACAGTCATGACTGCCGGCAGAGCGCTGAAGATAAAATACGCGCGTCCGACAAGGTAAACGCCGGCAACAACCATCGTCGCTGCATGAATCAACGCCGAAACAGGAGTCGGGCCTTCCATAGCGTCCGGCAGCCACACATGAAGCGGGAACTGGCCTGATTTACCGATAGGTCCGATAAAAAGCAGAAGCCCTACAACCGTCATGAATCCCGTCCCCGAAATCCAGATATAGGCCGGAACAAGCTCCTTTAACTCCATGAAATCCAGCGTACCGAAGGTAATCTGCAGAAGCAGTATACCCAGCAGCATGCCAAAATCACCGATACGCGTAGTGATGAATGCTTTTTTCGCGGCTTCCCGCGCAGAGATTTTGTAATAGTAGAAACCTATAAGAAGATACGAGCAGACACCGACAAGCTCCCAAAAGGCATACATCTGCAGGAAATTTACAGAGATAACAAGTCCCAGCATGGAAGATGCGAAAAGCGACAGGAATGCGAAGAAACGGCCTGCCCCCGGATCATGCTCCATGTATCCTACAGAATAAATCTGTACCAGCAAAGCTACTGTTGTGACAACGATGAGCATCATAGCTGTCATGGGATCTACAAGCACACCCATAGAAAGCTCCAGGGTTCCCATCTTTGCCCACAATACCTTCTGAATGAGCGGATTGTCCATCGTTATCGGACCGCTGATTACCGCAGCCAGCACTCCGAGAGCAAGCAGGAAGGACACCGAAATCATTGATATTGCAATCTTCGCCGAGATACTTTTATCAAGCCGTGTGAAGAACCCTATAACAACAAAGGCCAGTGCCGGAAGCAGCGGGATAAGCCATGCGTGTGTTAATGCAAATTCAGACATCCGTAAGCTCCCTCCTAACCTTTCATATTATTGAGTTCATCAACGTGAATACTTCCGTGTTCGCGATAAATACGAAACGCGAGAGCAATACCGACCGCCACCTCGGAAGCTGCCACCGCTACCGAAAAAATAGCCATGAGCTGACCTGAAAAATCCTGAAACGGACGATAGTGGTTAAACGCAACGAGGTTGATATTTGCCGCGTTGAGCATGAGCTCCACACACATGAGTGTTGAAATAATGCCCTTTTTCGTCAGAAGACCGTAAAGTCCGATAGAGAAAAGCACCGCAGCGAGAAGAAGAAAATGCGCAAGTCCCACATGAAGCGACCAATTAACGATGTCCATTACAGAAAGGGAGAATATATCTATCATGATTCATGCGCCCCCTTTGCAAGAACCAGTGCCCCTATCATCGCTATGAGCAGAAGTACTGCCGCCACCTCAAAGGGAATGATATATTTCGTGAGCATCATATCCGCGAGGCCTGTCACGGAATCACCAAGGTCAACGGTAACATTTTTGAACGGCGTAAGCAGCGTGACGAGAGCCATGCAGCAAAAGAACAGCCCTGAAATTACCGCCGCACCGACTCTGCACCAGATATTTCTGGACGGATTCGATTCCGACATATCATCACGGCGGGTAAGCATCAGCGCCATGACAATCAGAATTGCAACCGCACCGCCGTAAACCAGGAACTGCACTGCCCCAATAAACGGAGATGACATATAAATGTAGAGACACCCTACGCCGATAAATGATGCCGTAAGCAAAAGCGCGCTGTGAACTACATTCTTACAGAGCACAACACCGAGAGCAGAAAGTACCGAAACCCACATGAGCGCGTAAAAGACACTTGCGTCTATAAGCGTTCCCATATCGAGGTCTGCCGCGGTTCCCATGCCCCAGTTAACGACACCGTGTATGAGATTCACTGCTTCATTCATTCGGCTTCCCCTCCGTTTCTGTCTTTTCCTCCGCTTTTTCGCCTTCCTTTTCAGGCTTTGCCGCTTCAGCAGGCTTCGGCGGTACCGGTTTTTTCGGGACGATTGGAGGTGCCGGATTAGCCGCAGCCGCCTCCATGACCTGCTTCAGATACTCTCTGTCAGAATCCGTCAACACCTCATAATCAAAGGCTTCTCTGTGATATGCAGATATTTCGTAATTCTGATCCCAGTGAAGACTGTGAAGCGCACAATTCTCGATGCAAAGGTCGCAATACATGCAGCGTCCCATGTGATGTATATAGCTTGTCAGATGTCTTTTGCGCTGCGCGTCGGTAACCACCTTAAGCTCAATGGCTCCGTTCGGACATGCCATCGAGCAAAGCTGACATGCGATACATTTTTTGTAGTCAAGCTTCAAATGACCTCCGCGGAACCGCTCCGGCATCGGCAGCTTTTCCTCAGGGTAGCAGAATGTCGCCTTTTTCCCGAAAAAATGCTTGAGGGTGACACGCATGCCCGTTATTAAACCTTTTCCAAACATAAACTGTCATTCCCTCCTCACATCATCGAACGCCATACATAAACGCCGATTCCCGTGAACATCATATTTACGAGTGCAAGCGGCAGCAGCACCTTCCAGCTGAATGAAAGCATCTGGTCAATTCTTGTACGCGGGAAGGTCCAGCGGAACCACATGAATACAAACACCATAAGGAGCACCTTAAGCCAGAACCACACGACACCCGGCAGGAAAGGTCCATGCCATCCTCCGAGGAAGAATGTGGTCGTAAGAATAGATATAGAAAGAAGATTTGCGTACTCCGCCAGGAAGAAAAGCGCCCAGCGCATGCCGCTGTACTCAGCAAAAGGTCCTGCGACAATCTCCGATTCATCCTCAACAAGGTCAAAAGGCGTACGATTCGTCTCAGCAGTTGCGGTTATTATATAGATAATAAAGGCAATCGGCTGAAGTACGATAAACCATACGTTTTCCGCCTGCGCCGCAACAATATCATTCATACGCATAGAGCCTGTTATCATCACAACACCCAAAAGCGAAAATACCATCGGAGCCTCATAGCTGAGCATCTGTGCCACAGTACGCATTCCGCCTATGTATGCATATTTGCTGTTGGACGCGTAGCCGCCCATGAGGAAAGGCAGCACCGACTGTGAGGATATCGCCAGGAGCAGAAATACACCTACATTAACATCCGCAAAAACCGCCCCCTCATCAAAGGGAAACAGTCCGTAAATCAATGCCGACGGCACAAACAAAAGCATTGGAGAAAGAGCCCATACAACACGGTCACACCCGTTTGGGATTATATCCTCCTTGCTCATGAGCTTCAGCATATCAGCTATAGGCTGGAGAAGTCCGAATCGTCCGCCTACACGGTTCGGTCCAAGGCGCACCTGCATAAAAGCGCAGACCTTTCTTTCCGCATAGGTAAGAACTATCGCTGCAGTCAGAATAACGGCAATGCAGGCACCAAGCCCGACGAACTTCATGACTATATCAGTCAGAAGCTCATTCCCAATAATATACAGAATGAGACTGCGCAGCCATTCGGCAGCCGCTCCCACGGTTATATTTTCCATTGCGCATTCTCCCTTCAGCAGTCTACCTCGCCCATCAGAGGATCGATGGCCGAGAACGCAGCGACCGAGTCGCCGATAAGATAACCCTTGCACATGTCATTAAGTCCCTGCATATTGACGAAGGACGGTCTGCGGATATGTACGCGGTACGGCTTTGTGGAGCCGTCGCTTACAATATAAAAGCCAAGCTCTCCGCGCGTACCCTCCGTACGGCTGAATACTTCTCCCTTGGGAGGACGCAGTACCTTCGGCACCTTTGCCATGAAAGGTCCCTCAGGAAGTCCGTCAAGTGCCTGCTTTACAATCTTCGCGCTTTCAAAAATTTCATTGTAGCGTACATTGAAACGGTCCCAGTTGTCCCCGTTCTTTCCGGTTACAACATTGAAATCGAACTTCGGATATACACTGTAGCCGTCAACCTTTCGGATGTCGTACGGTATACCCGTGGCACGGATATTCGGACCCGTCATGTTATGTGAGAGCGCAGTTTCCTGCGACAGTTTTGAAATCCCCTTAAGACGGCTCATGAAAATCTCGTTCCCGAGAAGAATCTTTTTGTATTCCTCCATAAATTCAGGAACATGCTCCAGGAATTTATATGTTTTCTCAATAAACTCAGGCTGAACATCACGATTCACACCGCCTATGCGGATGTAGTGGAACGTCATTCGCGCGCCGCACACGAGGTTAAATAAATCCAGAATCTCCTCGCGGTCACGGAAGGTATAAAGCATACCTGTGCTGGCGCCCAAATCAATAGCCAGGGACCCGATAAAAACAAGATGGCTTGCTATACGGTTCAGCTCCGCAACAATAACGCGGATATATTCGGCACGCTCCGGCACCTCTATTCCGGCAAGCTCTTCCACCGCACGGCAGTAGCCGAAGTTATTATTCATAGAAGACACGTAATCAAGACGGTCCGTGTATGGTACGCCCTGAACATAGGTACGATTTTCAAGCATTTTCTCGACACCGCGGTGCAGATAACCCATGATAGGTGTAGCACTGATTATATTTTCTCCGTCGAGCTCAAGCTGGACACGCAGTACACCATGTGTACTTGGATGCTGCGGTCCCATGTTAAGGGTATATGTTTCTGTACCCGCCATCTCAGTGTCCCCTCCTCGTAATACGCTCCACAAACGGTGGTGCAATCTGCTTGTAATCCTTTCTGAGCGGATGTCCCGGGAAACCTTCCCAAAGCAGTATACGGCGAAGGTCCGGGTGACCCGTGATATTTATCCCCATAAGGTCATATACCTCGCGCTCTTCAAACTCAGAACCCGAAAATACGGAAGTAACAGACGGAATCTCAGGATTTTCATGGTCGAGCTTCACCTTGACTGTAATCCATAAATTCTCATCTGCGGAATCTTTGCACGTATCCGCTGTTTTCCATGCAAAAAGATGATATACCATCTCAAAGTACGTCTTGTAATCAACAGCAGTGAGATTTTCCATGCGGGTAAATCCCATTTCGTCACGCAGGAACTTCAAAAGAGCAATAAGCTCATCAGCAGAAATGTAGACTGCCGGCTTTGCTTCCTCTCCCGAATATTCCACAGCAGGAAATCTACGCTTTATATCCTCCAGCGCCGCTGCATCAACATACGTTTTCATACTCCTGCCACCTTCTTTTCCTGCGGTGCAGTCTGCTCTTTAAGCTCAGGGTGCATAATAAGCTCCTTGAGTTTAAGCATTCCTTCAATAAGAGCCTCAGGACGCGGCGGGCATCCCGGGATATACACATCTACCGGAAGAATTGTGTCGATTCCGGGCACAACAGCATATGAATCAGCAAACGGACCGCCGGCAATCGGGCAGTTGCCCATAGCGATTACATATTTAGGTTCCGGCATTTCCTCATACAGACGGACAATCGGTGTCGCCATCTTCCATGTCAGCGTTCCCGCAACAATAAGCAGGTCTGCCTGACGCGGACACGGACGGAATACCTCATATCCGAAACGCGAAAGGTCAAAACGCGACGCGGCACAGCTCATCATTTCAATTGCGCAGCATGCCAGTCCCGAAGAAAGGGGCCAGATGGAGTTTCCATGAGCCCATTTGAAGAGCTGGTCTACTTTCGTTACGATGACATTATCTTTAAGAATCGGAGGTACAATATCCACTATTTCCATGACAATGCTCCTTTCTTCCATGCATACCAAAGTCCGAGGCCCAAAATCCCGAGAAACAGGAACATTTCAAGCAGCGCGAAAAGTCCGAGCGCCCCGAAACGTACTGCCCAGGGATAGAGAAAAACAGTCTCGATATCAAACACAAGAAAAATCAATGCATAAAGAAAATATCCGATCCTGTACTGCACATAAGTTTTTCCTATTGTATCTACACCGCACTCGTACGGGATTCCCTTCTGCTTCGTCGGATGACGCGGTTGCAGCAAAAATGCAGGTATAAGCGCTGTAACCGGAAAAATCAGGGTTACAACAAAAAAGATACCAAGTCCTCCAAAATCTCCCATGTTTTTCATTCCTTCCTGCCTGTATACAGTAAACAATATACTTCAATATGAAAGAACGGCTATCGCATGCAGCGCACACGATAACCGTATGTTTTATTCCTCAGGTCCGGGCTATATGTATATCACCCGCCACAACACAGACCCCTTTCGTTTACGCAATAGTTGAGCAAAGAAACAAATTTATTTCGTTATCCTAAATAACTACGAAACCTAGTATACCTCTTTACACTTACTAATGCAATACTTTTATTTAAAAAACCATTATGTAAACTATGGGTTTTATGTATGAATATATCATATTACACTATCAAATCAACAACCACAAAAAATGTATACATTTGTAACTTTTATGGCATAAAAAAAAGAACGCTTTCGCGTTCTTTTTCGTTTTCAGTTAAAACAAATCATCATCTGCTTCATTAAGGCGTCTGTTGATTGTTGTAAGACCTTTATAAATCATAGTAAGATCAATATCATTGCCGCGGGCTTCCATGTATTTCTCAATCTTGCGTTTTACACGCTG
>JAILNL010000191.1 GCA_024691625.1 Schwartzia sp. (in: firmicutes) | reverse complement strand
GCCGTTTTCACGTGAATATTATCACGTGTTATGGTATATTCCTGTTCTGTTCCGTCAGCGTGGCGTATTAAAAGAACGACTTCCGTTCCTGCCTCGCCGCGGATAGCCATTGCCGTAGTCTCAGAATCCATGGACGAGGTCGGCGTTCCGTCAACCGCCAGTATCTCATCTCCGACCACAAGCCCCGCAGCTTCTCCCGGTGTTCCTTCGAGTACGGACATGATATGCACTCCATTCTCAAAGCCCATTACAACACCGATTCCGCCGAAGGTGCCTCCTGTCTGCTCAATCAGCTTTTTATACATCTCCGGGTCAAGATAGACCGAGTACGGATCCCCCAGAGATTTCACCATACCGGATATGGCCCCGTCCATGAGCTTGTCGTAGCTTACCTCATCTACATACTGGGTTTCCACGAAGCGCATCATGATGAGGAAACGGGCAAACCGCGCGTATTTATCCGGTGTAAGCCCAAGCGACCATGCAAATCCGCCGATTGTAAGCAGTGAACCGACGACTGCCGCCGCAAACAGGGCAAAAATATATCTCTTTCTGCTTCTTAGCAAAATTCCACCTGCTTTAATTCTTAAAAGTAGCTCATAGGATCAACCGGCTCACCGTTTTCACGCACCTCGAAGTGAACGTGCGGTCCCGTTGAGTTTCCTGTAGAGCCACAGTATGCGATAACATCACCCTTAGACACGTTCTGCCCTTCACCTACATTAAGCTGCTCGTTATGACCGTAGAGAGTAGATATTCCACCCCCGTGGTCAATGATAACAGCATAGCCGTAGCCTGAAATCCAGCCTGCGTAAACAACAGTTCCGGCTGCTGCGGCGTAAACCGGATCACCGTAGTCGCCACCAATATCAACACCGCTGTGGAAACGCGAATCACCCGTAATAGGGTGAGTACGCCATCCGAAATCAGAGGTTATTTCGTCGCTGTCAATAGGCCATAACAGTCCGCCCGCACCTGACACAGCCGGCCCTCTGTACTGGTAACGGCGTGCCTGAATGAGTTTTTCAACCTCTTTCGATGCCGCGAGCATTTCCTGGTATGCCTGCTCCGAAAGCGCCTTATCATTCTCCATGCGTTCAAGAAGGACATCCTTATCATGCTTTCTTGCACGCAGCTCAGCACGTTTTGAAGCGGCATCGCGGACAAGGGCTATCCTCATCTTGCGTTCGCTTTCCAGCTGCGCCTTTGCTTTCTCAACAACACGCTTATCCTCCAGCACCTTCTGCAAAAGCTTGTAATCCGATTTTATTACGCGTGTCAAAAGATCCATACGCGTCAGAAAATCATTGAAGCTCTTAGCCCCCAACAGCACATCTATATAGCTTATCTGCCCGTGCATGTAAATGTTTCTCACACGCTTTGAGAGAAGCTGTGTCTTTTCGTTAAGCTCAGCCTGTGTCTTCCGAAGGAGCTCCTTATTGTCCGCAATACGGCGCTCTGTATCCTCCAGCGCGCCCTGCACCTCGGCGTACTCCTCCTCCGCGTCCTTGACGTATCCGGAAAGTACCCTGAGCTGCTCAGAAACGCTGTCTATTTTCCCCTGTATGCGCTCAGTCTCTGCCTGCTGTGCGTCGGCACGAATCTGCAGCTCCTCAAGCTGTGCTTCAAGAGCTTCCGTATCATCGTCCTCAGCCCGTACGGCAGCCGGAGTGAAAAGCATTATGCCCGCCAGCGACAGCGCCGTTGCCCTTTCCTTCCATCTCTTCATCCCGATTCCTCCTTACGCCTTCAGGAAACGTTTCAGGGAAATCGTACTGCCGATGGCTCCGATTGCCATTCCGCATATCATGATTCCGATTCCTACGTAGCCGATAAAGGGGAACATTGGAATAAGCGGGAAAAATGCAAGAGTTTCGTAAATCTTGTTTGTAACTATTCCATATGCCAGTCTGAGGGCAAAAGCGGCAAAAACACCGCCGAAGCAGCCGAGGACAATACCCTCAAGCAGGAAAGGCCAGCGTATAAACCAGTCCGTAGCGCCCACGTATTTCATAATGGCAATTTCCTTGCGCCGCGCGAACACAGTCAGGCGGATTGTGTTTGAAATGATAAAAAGAGTCGCGCCGCCGAGAAGTATCATGAGAGCAAATCCGAAAATGCGGATAAGGCGCGTGATATCAAACATGTGCTGGACCACGTCCTGGCCGTATTTTGCAGACTCGACACCTTTTATTTTTGCAATCTCATCAGCAGCAGCCTTGACCATATCAGGGTGCTTTACCTTGACCTCAAAGGAATTCGGTAAAGGATTCGTATCTCCTATAGCTTCAAGCAGGAATTTCTGTTCTCCCAGGCGTTCCTCGAAGCGGGACATAGCCTCAGCCTTGTCAACAAAGGTCACCTTATCAATGCCCTGCATGGATTCCAGCATGCCGCGGATATCCTCGATGCTGCTTTCAGATACCTCGTCCTTAAGGTAGACGCTTATCTCCACCTGTGACTCGAGGGATTCAGCCATGCGGTTCATATTCATGACAAGAATCATGAACATGCCCAGAATAAACAAGGATACCGCAACCGTGCTGACAGAGGCTACTGCCATCCAGCTGTTGCGGCGGAGCGAGAAAAATACCTCGCGGATAACGTACTCTAAAGTACTAATTTTCATAACCGTATACCCCCTGCGCCTCGTCGCGGACTATTTTGCCTCCCTCAATAGCGATGACGCGCTTTCTCATCGTATCAACGATATGCTTGTCATGCGTAGCCATGACTATCGTTGTTCCGCTTGCGTTGATGCGCTTGAAAATATCCATGATTTCCCATGACGTTTCAGGGTCGAGATTTCCCGTGGGCTCGTCAGCAATGACAAGCGCCGGGTTATTCACGATAGCGCGCGCGATAGCGACACGCTGCTGCTCGCCACCCGAAAGCTGGGACGGAAAATTCTTGTATTTGTCACGGAGTCCCACAATATCCAGCACCGCATTGACACTGTGCTGCATACGGCGGCGCGGTGCCTCTATTACCTGCATCGCAAAGGCAACATTCTCAGCCACCGTTTTATCCGGAAGAAGACGGTAATCCTGGAACACGACACCCAGTCCGCGGCGAAGATACGGAACCTCACTGTTATCCATATTCACCACATCGTGGCCGTTGACTATAAGCTCTCCGCTGGACGGAAGAACCTCTCGAAACAAAAGACGAATAAACGTTGACTTGCCTGCACCGCTGGCGCCGACAATAAAAACGAATTCGCCTTTCCCTATCTCCACATTCACGCGTTCCAGCGCAATAGTGCCGTTCTCATATGTCTTTGAAATATCCTTCATCTGAATCACGGAATTTTACCCCTCCATGCATATTCCATTTCCGAGTTCAAAATTCTCTCAATCTCTTCTATTATAATGCCTTAAATCAAAGTTTGCCATAGCAAACTTTGATTTAAGGCATTTCAACGAGGCTGGAAAAATAAACCAGCCGCCTATTTATATGCTCTCGTTCCCGCGCCTACAGAGATTTGGAAAACATTTTTTCCGAGTTATACACGATTTCACATCACAGGAAAATGCTTCTTTTCCCTAATAATACAAAAAAGACCGCCCGAAAGCGGTCTCACTTATTTCTTATTTTTCATGAGGTCAAGAGCAAGCTCGGCATTGCGGAACGCAAGACGGCGAAGCTCTGCCAGCAGCGAGGTATTCTTTTCCTGCACCTCTCCGCGCAGCTTCCATTTTTCCCTGACGTCCTCCATGAGATTGTCAGCAGTAACGGTTTTGAGATCAGCCGCAGGCTTCTGCCCGATGGAATCGAGGAAACGGTCGATTTTCGGATCGTATGAAATGCCCACCATGGGCACATTCATAACTCCGGCGAAAATAAGTGCATGAAGACGTATGGAAATCAAAAGGTCCAGATTTCCAACGATGGATAAAAGCTCACTGGTCGTATACTCTTCATCAAGCATGATTGCAGAGCTCTTCATTCGCGAAGCAATCTGCTTCGCCGCCTCAACATCCTCCGGATACTGCATCGGAAGAAACAGTATGCGTGCATCAAGCTCTTCTGCCATACGGTCTGCCGCCTCAGCAATAGCCTTTTTATAGCCAACCCATCCGCGCCATTCACGCACGGATATTCCTATTACAGGCTTTGCTCCGTCAGCCTTGTACCGTTTAAGAACCGCACGTCCGATTCCCCTGTCAACGGGGTGGATAGCCAGCACCGGATCAGCCGTAACTTCAATAGGCGGCCGGGAAACGCTGAGACTTTTGAGTTCTTCCAGAGAACCGTGGTCACGCACTGTAATGAGTGAAACCCTGCTGGAAATCGCCGTCATAAGCCAGCGCGCAAAGCCGCCGCATACAGGGCCGATTCCCTGTGCATAGAGCATGACAGGCTTGCCCAAAAGCCGCGCCAGAAAAATCACTCCGAGATAGTAGTAAAGACTTCTGCCGCTGGTGACATTCTGCAAAAGACTGCCGCCGCCGGAAATCATCAGGTCTGCATTTTTAAGTGCCGAAACAATAGCCCCGACGTCGAGCCATGATACAGCCGCGACACCGTGACGTTTCTCTGTATCTTCCGGGTTTGCCGAAATTACGGTTATATTCAGTTTCGGTTCCAAATCGGATAAAACCTCAATCATTGCGGCGAGCATTGCCTCATCGCCGGCATTTTTCGAGCCGTAATACCCGGAAACTACGATATGATTCATTCTTTCTCCTCACCCATGTGTTTTGCTTTTTCCATGAGTCTGTACCATGCGGCCGCCAAAAGAACAGCTGCCGTGCCTATCATGGCACCGCCGAGCACGCCTCCGATACCGCGCGCAAATGACATCATGACCGGAGTGCGCATGTGCGCAAAGGTCTCAACCATGGAACCCTGTCCAATAGTTGCCACCAGTACGAGTATGAAGAATACCATGGTCGGCCATTTTTTCCACCAGGCAAATGCTGCAGCAAGAAATGCCGGATGCCCGATAAGAAGCTCTTTCGAGCGTGGGCGCGCATAAAGCGCCTGTTCAAGGAACGCACGGAAGCGAAGCTCCAGCCCGGAAACCGGCATTCCCATATTATGTCCCGAACGCGCGATGAACACAACGCCCGCGACGAGTACACCGAAAAGCACCATAAGGGTACTTACTTTTACGGGCATATCCATAAGCTTTTTAAGCTGTTTGACAAGGCCCTCTCCGTCAGGAGCATCAAACACGCTGAACCGCTGCAGGAATGCAGCAGCTACCAGAATTATCGGCATGACAAATGTCAGCTTGATTCCGCGGAAAATATTTACCTCAAGGAAATATTCTACATCTGAAAGCGCCCCCGAAAGATACGCCGCGCCGGCAAAAGCCATAGTTCCCGTAACGAACAGCGCACCCACCGAAACAATGATAAAGCGCGCAAGCGACTCAGGGCGTTCCTCACGGCCGCGAATCCAGTCGAGCTGACGGATAACGGCCAGCGCAGGGAATATATTCGCGCTGGCGAGAGCCGCAATAAGGCGGATTTTCCCGCCATGTCCCATAAGAACAGGAACAGCAGCAATGACACCGAACAGCGCAAAGAGCAGAAGCTCAAGCTTCGGACGGCGGTTAAGATACGGAATAACAAGAGACAGATACAGAACACCCGCAGCCGCCACGCCGAGCATAATCAGCGCACGCAGAACAGGCGACGGTTCAAAGGGCGCAAATGTTCCCGCAGGTCCGAGAGTAAATCCCTTTCTCTGCAGAATTTCCTTTGTCGCCGCGAAATATTTCATATTCGTTTCTACAAGCGACATTTCAGGAGCCGGTGCCTCATAAATACGCATAAGGTTGACGCGGATATTGCGTTCCTCGTCCGTATTTGCCCAGCGCTCCACGGCAGCAGCCATTTTCATTTTAGGCTGCTCGTCCTTCGGAATGGAATACACCCTTGCGGCTCTGTAATCCATGCCCTTTGCCAGCTCCACAAGTCCGTCCTGCTGGTAGAACTGAAGCTGCGTCGTGGCCTCAATCATTCCAAGAGTGATATTTCTCTTTTCACATTCTTCAATTACCGTCTTCAGGCGTTTCGGCGCACCCAGCACCTCTTTGCCCGAATAAATAATTTCAGACACGCGGATGCCGTCCATACGGGCAAATACCGCATGGATATCATCATCCGTTACTTTTTCGTAGTTGCTCGGACGCGCGATGACATAGAAGCCCGCATCATTAACGGCTTTCATTTCATCAGTCGGCATGCCGAGATTCATCTTTTCAAAGGATTTATAGTTCGCCTTTACGGCAAGCGCCTCATGGCCGTCCACCATAAACGGGCGCACACGGTCAGCCCCCAGACGGCGGATAAGATCTTCTCTTACCTCGCGGTAGGTCTGCGCATCATGGCCGGTAACATAGACCTCTGTGCCGACAATCTGACCCTGCTCAACGAGAGCACGCCATTCCTGACTCACAAGAGCGCCTGTCTGGTAGTTTTCAAGAATTTTGCTGCCCGGTACGGCACTGGCTTTACCGTTCAGATTGAGCTTTTTGAAGGTCGTCTCATAGACTGCCAGCGACGTAATGCCGGCTTCCTTTGCCTGACGGAAAATCTCCTCCGGCTTCTCTCCCGAGCGTTCAGCAAGCTCTAAAAGGCCCTCGTAATCAATAGCCATATCAATGCTGAGATTCTGCTGCTCAGCACGATAGCGCATAACATTGACAACGAGCGCCGAAACCAGTCCCACAAGAATCACAAGGACAAGCAGACGGTTATAACGAAAAGCTTTCATCTTTTACTTCCTTTTTGCAGTCAGTGTAACCTGCCCCGTTTGCTGCTCAACGGAGTCAAGCTCCACAGGGAGCTTCATTGTCCGAAAATCCGCAAGCATAATATCACCGAAAAGGTCTCCGGTAAGAGCACGTCCCAACAGCGCATTTTTTAAATCCAGCCGCGTCATGCGAAAATAAAGGCATCCGCTGTCTTCAAGCAAAACGCCCTCAAGATGCACGTCCGCCGTAAATCCCATGAGTTTCGCCTTACCGTCCGCGGAAATACGCTGCGGGGTCATGGTAACCTTGACCTCACGCACCTTATCCACCTTACGCATCAGCGTATCGGCAAGGTCAGCCTCCGTGACAACGCCCGTAATAACAAGCTCGTCCGCGGATTTTACTTCTATCTTCCCGTCCTCAAGCCCTGTAACCGGCATATCTACGCCACGGCCCTTTAGGGACAGGGAAGAAAATTTAACATCGCCGAGCATCGCATGCTCAGCGGAAACATCCATTGTGTCAAAGCGCCCGAACAACATCAGTATGGACGGAGTTGTTCTAACAGAAGCGTCCACCTTGTCTGTCCTGAGTGCCGTCTCCAGCCGTGATTCCACGGTTTTCGAGGCAATCGGCGGCATAAACACTTCAACAAACACAATAAACATTATGAAGAGTAACGAAACAATAGTCAAGGCTTTGCGCAAAATATCACCCACTCAAAAAAGCAGCAGGAGCCCAGCCGGACGGGCGGTCAGGCCTGCTCCTGTATTTTAGCTTAAAACGCCCCTGTATTACAGCTCGTTATTAGCCCTTGCGGCAAGATATGCTTCGATGAACATATCAATCTCGCCGTCCATGACAGCATCTACGTTGCCTGTTTCCGTGTTCGTACGGTGGTCTTTTACCATGGTGTACGGCTGGAAAACATAGGAGCGTATCTGGCTGCCCCACTCAATCTTCTTCGTCGCGCCGAGAATCTTCGCGCGCTCCTCTTCTCTCTTTTCCTCTTCAATTTCAAAGAGTTTTGCACGCAGCATGTTAAGGCAGACTTCACGGTTCTGCAGCTGCGAGCGCTCGTTCTGGCACTGTACGACGATACCCGTCGGAAGGTGCGTCATACGGACTGCCGAAGACGTCTTATTGATATGCTGACCGCCGGCGCCGCTGGAACGGTATGTATCAACACGGACCTCGTCCATGTTGATTTTAACTTCCTGCGCGTCCTCAATCTCCGGCATGACCTTGCAGCCCGAGAAGGATGTATGACGGCGTGCGTTTGAATCAAAGGGCGAAATGCGTACAAGACGATGAATACCCTTTTCGGATTTCAGATAGCCGAAAGCATTATGTCCGCGGATAAAGAGCGTTACGGATTTTACACCCGCCTCATCACCCGGCAGCAGATCTACAGTCTCTACCGAGAAGCCGTGACGCTCTGCCCAGCGCGTATACATGCGGAGAAGCATCTGCGTCCAGTCCTGCGCCTCTGTTCCGCCCGCGCCAGCGTGCAGCTCAAGATACGCATTATTGGCATCGTACTCACCCGAAAGCAGTACCTCAAGCTCCAGAGAACGGAGGCTTGTCTTGAGATCTTCAAGCTCTGCCTTTACATCATCCTCGGAAATATCCTCCGGCGACTCCATGCCGAGCTCCCAAAGAGCCAGCAGGTCATCTGCCTTCTGCTCAAGGGTGCGGTATTTATCAACGCTTATTTTGATGTCGTTGAGTTCCTGGTTTATCTTCTGTGCTTTCTCAGTGTCGTCCCAAAAATCAGGTGCGCCCATTTTGTATTCGAGCTCAGCGATTTTTTCTTCCTTTGCAGGGACTTCAAAGAGATGACCCCATTTCGTCCAGCTTTGCCTTCAAAGCTGTTATTGGTGCTTTAAGATCTTCTAACATTTGACGAATTCACTTCCTAAATCTATGATACTTTGTTTATTACTTATTTTTGCCGCAGCAGTTCTTGTACTTCTTTCCGCTGCCGCAGGGGCAGAGGTCGTTGCGGCCTACATGCTCGGAACGGACCGGCTTTTTCTTGGAGCGTGCTTCCGCATCGCTTGTCTCTTCGCCATGAGATGCCTGTGCGTTCTGCAGATGGTCCTCCAGCTGACGCTGTTCCTCCGTCACGACACTCACATGATACATGAGCTTCGCGATGTCCGTCTGAATCTGCTGTACCATCTCTTCGAACATATTGTAGCCTTCAATTTTGTATTCAACCAGCGGATTTCTCTGGCCGTAAGCGCGGAGATTGATACCCTGACGCAGCATATCCATGTGGTCGAGGTGCTCCATCCACTTGTTATCTACAACACGAAGCATAACAACCTTTTCCAGCTCGCGCATCATTGTCTCGGAGAACATTTCTTCGCGTTTTGCGTAGTTGTCCTCAGCCAGCTTTTCCAGAGTTTCCTGCAACTCGTCGCGGCTCATCTGCTCAAGCTCTTCCTTGTCCAGGCTGCCTTTCGGAGCATAGATTTCCTCTGCATCCTCGATAAGTCCATCCAGAGTCCATTCCTCCGGATAGAGCTTTTCGTTTGCGTACTGGTTCATCTCGCTCTTGATGATTTCCTTGACCATATTCATGATGTTCTCACGGAGACCTTCGCCGTTGAGTACCTGCCGGCGCTGAGCGTAGATAACCTCGCGCTGCTGGTTCATGACATCATCATATTCAAGGACATTTTTACGCATATCGAAGTTTCTTGCTTCAACCTTCTTCTGTGCATGCTCGATGGAGCGTGTAATAAGGCTGTGCTCAATAGGCTCATCCTCTTCCATGCCCAGCTTGTCCATAACAGAAGCAATATTATCCGCAGCAAAAAGGCGGAGCAGGTCGTCCTCAAGGGACAGGTAGAAACGGGAAGAACCCGGGTCGCCCTGACGTCCCGCACGTCCGCGGAGCTGATTGTCAATACGGCGGGATTCATGGCGCTCAGTACCGATAATGCAGAGACCGCCCATCTCCTTGACGCCTTCGCCAAGCAGAATATCTGTACCGCGGCCTGCCATGTTCGTAGCGATTGTAACAGCACCCGGCTGGCCCGCATCCTTGATGATTTCAGCTTCCTTTTCATGGAACTTGGCGTTCAGCACATTATGCGGAACACCGTGCTTATGAAGAAGCGCGCTGAGCTCTTCGGACTGGGTTATAGACGTCGTACCGATAAGGATAGGACGTCCCGTTGCGTGCATTTCATCAACTGCCTTCGCAACAGCCTTGTATTTCGCCTTTTTCGTCTTGTAGATAAGGTCAGGCTCATCAACACGCAGTACCGGACGGTTCGTCGGAACAACGATAACCGGCAGATTGTAAATCTTGAGGAACTCGTTTTCCTCTGTTTTTGCCGTACCTGTCATGCCCGAAAGCTTGCTGTACATACGGAAATAATTCTGGAACGTGATGGTTGCCAGGGTCTGGGACTCACGCTGTACCTTAACGCCCTCTTTAGCCTCGATTGCCTGATGCAGACCTTCGGAATAGCGGCGTCCGAACATCAGACGGCCCGTGAACTCATCGACGATAACGATTTCACCGTCACGGACGACGTAATCACGGTCGCGCTTCATAAGTGCCTTAGCGCGGAGAGCCGCGTTGAAGCAGTGGGAATACTCGATATTCTCAGGAGCATAAAGATTCTTTACGCCAAGAGCGCGCTCAATCTTATGTACCGATTCGTCGCTTGGAGCAACCGTTTTCTGCTTTTCGTCAACCTTGTAGTCCTCGCCTTCACGAAGAGGAGCGACAGCAGCAGCCATTTTCACATAAACGTCCGTGGATTTTGCGCCCGGACCGGAAATGATGAGCGGTGTACGCGCCTCATCAATGAGGATACTGTCCACCTCATCCACAATGGCATAGTTCAGCTCGCGCTGTACCATCTGGTCAGCGGAGATTACCATGTTGTCGCGCAGATAGTCAAAGCCGTACTCGTTGTTCGTACCGAAGGTTACGTCGCAGCTGTAGGCATATTTGCGGGCAGGAAAATCCATGTCATGCTCGATAAGACCGACGGAAAGACCGAGGAACTTATAGAGATGGCCCATCCACTCGCTGTCGCGCTTAGCCAGATAGTCGTTGACCGTAACCATGTGAACGCCCTTGCCTGTAAGCGCGTTCAGGTAAACCGGCAGAGTTGCCACCAGAGTTTTACCTTCACCTGTCTTCATCT
Organism: Schwartzia sp. (in: firmicutes); assembly: GCA_024691625.1. Taxonomy (GTDB): domain Bacteria; phylum Bacillota; class Negativicutes; order Selenomonadales; family Selenomonadaceae; genus Schwartzia. The sequence continues at coordinate 1,583 of JAILNL010000191.1, read as the reverse complement.
CGGCAATGCGTCCCTCATGCAGGCACATACCACCGATAAGCTGAACATCAAAATGACGCATACCCAGCACACGACGCGATGCCTCACGGCATACCGCAAAAGCCTCCGGCAGAATATCGTCAAGTGTCTCGCCTGCTTCCAGACGATCTTTGAATTTCTGTGTATAACCCGCCAGCGTTGCGTCGCTGATATCCTTCAGACCTGCTTCGAGGCTGTTGATCTTCTCCACGACGCCCTGATAGCGTTTGATTTCTTTTTCATTATTATCACCAAGAAACCTTTTTAAGAAACCCCACAAAACTGAACCACTCCTTCAAATTAAACCCGTATAGGTAAAAAATGCACACTTATTCATACTAACTTTTAATTTTATCAGAGACACGCATATAAGTCAAAGAGATCACAACAACCCCTGCAAGCAAATGAAACTTATTCATCACCCGTTATTACCATGAAAAAAGACGCCGCAAAACACGGCGCCCTTTTATCATCTCATATTAATTTTACAGCCGTTACTTTGACAGAACAACTGCAGCTTCGCCCTCGGCAAAAGCTGTTGAAAGCAGCTCAGACAGCTCCGCCGGAGACATCTCAATGATTGGTTTGAACTTATTTCTCTTCGCGCCGTAACGAATAACCGCGCTGTCCTTCAAAGTGTCCATCGTAGTGCCCTTGAGAAGCGGTTCAGTTCCGAGAACCCTGACTTCATCCCGCAGGCTCTCGAGAACAACCGTGCTGCCTCCGTCGCTTCTGCTGGACGCATGAACGGTGATGATGTTGGCCGACGGTACAGCAGGCTTCACATTGATGCCTGTATCCTCGATGGTGAGGAAGCGCAGCGAACCTCTTCTCTCGCGCTCGATCTCGCCGCCGTCCTCCTCGTTCTCATCAGAGTTGTCAGAGGCGACCTCTTTCCAAATTGCATCATTCTTTGCGTCGGACTGTTCCTCCGCCTCATCCGCAGGACGGAAGGAAACATTCGGATGTGTATCCGATTCGTCATTTATTGGACGCGGCGCCGTTGCTTCCTTCGGCATATCAAGCCCCTGCCCGTCAACAACAGCCGAATCCTCAGAAACCGGAACAACCCCCGGGAGTGCGAGGGTGCTTCCCGGGCCGGGCGGAACTACAGCGTCAGGATCATAAACCGTCAAAGTTCCTTTATGCGCTATCACCTTGCCAACCACATAATTTTCGCCAACAGCCTTTTGCCAATCCTCAACTGTTTTAGTTATATCAAGAATCCCCTCATATATTCCAATCTCAGGGTTTTCCTCGATTTCATTAAAGCTATAACTTGTATCAAATGAATCCCCGTTAACAAATCCCGCCTTGACAGTGACGTCTGAACCGGTCATAGTCGGATTTTCATCACTGTAAGCCTTTCTTTTATTGCTGACCGTATATTCGATATCAATTTTAAGCGGATTTACATTCAGATTGTCAGTAGTGACAATTTTATAGTTGTTATTTTTGCTTGTAATCTTCGGATTGGTGAAGTCTGTTTTGTATGTGCCCGCGTTCAATTTGTTTTCGTCTTTGTTATATTTAACATCCGAAAGAGAATTGCTGTCTATATCAAG
>JAILNL010000166.1 GCA_024691625.1 Schwartzia sp. (in: firmicutes) | reverse complement strand
TAATCTGGTAGCACAGATTCATTCAACTCTGCTGAAGAGTCCTGAACTCACTGGCCAGTGGAAACACAAACTGCGCCAAATAGAACGAGGAAGCTATTCGCTGCAGGCCTTCATGCAAGAGCTGGCTTGCCTTTGTCTGGTTCAACCGTATAAGGATTTCCGGCTCAGGGTCGCTTCCGATAACCTCAACGTCCGTTGCGCCCGGGGTGTGACGGAGCTTTTCTGCCAAATCCTCCGCGTACTGGTTCAATTTTTTGATATCGCTGCCACGGATACCTATCTGCACCGGACGCGGGTCGCTGCGGGCACCCTGGTTCGTTACTACGCCCACCTTCATTACGCCTACGTCGGCAAAGTCTTTACGAAGCTCAGCCATGATATCCAGCATTCCGCGGTCTCTGTCCTCAAGAGGCTTCAGCTTCACGCGGATACTTCCCTCGTTTACAGAGGTACGGACACCGCCGAGGTGCATTTCCTCGACGTCAAGCTCAGGAAGCGCCTGCACAGTGTCCTCAAGGGGCTTCGCCCAGCGGGCCATTTGCTCAAGGCTTGTTCCCGCAGGGCCTTTGATGTTAACCGTAAACTCTCCGGAGTCGTACGTCGGCTGCAGCTCTGTTCCCAGGAACGGCAGGAGCAGCAGATTGAAGAACAGCGTCAAAAGGGAGCCTACGATTATCTTCTTGGGGTGCTTTATGGCAATTGCCATTATATCGTTGTAGAAGCTGCGGATTTTTTCAAACCGGTCGTTAAAGCCCTCAAGCATTCGGGATATAAACTCAGGCCGTCCCGAATTCCCTTCAGACAGCGGTTTCAGCCAATACGCGGATACCATCGGTGTCAGCGTATACGCCGCCAGAGTGGAGAACGCCAGCGCAAAGGCTACCGTCAGACCGAACTGCTTGAAGTACTGTCCTACCGTTTCACCCATACTTCCGATAGGCACGAAAACCGCCATAAGCGACATGGACGTTGCCAGAATCGCCAGCATGAGTTCCTTCGTAGCATCGCTTGATGCCTTGAACGGGTTTTTGCCCATTTCCATGTGGCGGAAAATGTTTTCAACAAGAACTATGGCATCGTCGATAAGGAAGCCGACAGCCAGCGACAGTCCCATAAGAGACATGTTGTTCAGAGTGAAATCCATCTGCTTCATGAGATAAAACGTCGCAACAATGGAGGTCGGTATCGCGAGACCACCTATGATGGTGGCGCGGATATCCCTAAGGAACATGTAGGTGATGGCAAGGGCGAGAAATCCGCCGAAAAGAATCGTATTCCAGACGTCGCCGATATTCTCGCGGACGTATCTTGACTGATCCATGACGCGGTTCATTTTGATGTCCGGCGGCAGGTCAGTCTTTATGAGCTTGTCTACCGTTTCATTTACGCGGTCAATGACATCGACCGTATTGGTTCTGGACTGCTTGCGGACTGCAAGGGTAACGGAAGGCACGCCGTTTGTACGTGAAAAGGACTCCGCGTCCACCCAGGCATCCTCTACGTCCGCAACATCTACGAGGCGTATAGGGCGCCCGTCAACATTCGCCACAAGGATATTTTTGAAATCGTCCACACTGGTCAGTTTGCCCACCGTGCGCACGGTAATGGTGTTGTTGTCGCTGCGGATTTTACCGCCCGGAGTGTTCAGGTTCGCGCTGTTCGTTTTCGACAGCACTGTCTGCATGGAAATCCCGTACTTCTTCAGCTTGTCGGGATTGATGTTTATTTTGATGGAACGGTTGCTGGCGCCGTATACCGTAACATCGGCCACACCGTCCAGCATCTGCAGCTCATCAATTACAAGGTCATTCAGAAGCCTGCGGATTTCTCCCGGGCTTCTTGATTCTGACGAAAAGGAATAGGTCGCAATCGGACGCGAGGAAACATCAAAACGCTGTACTACAGGCTCGTCGATGTCATCAGGCAGACGCTTGCGGACACCGGCAACCTTTTCGCGCACCTCGCTGGCCATCTGACGCGGGTCTGTTCCCATTTCAAATTCCAGCATGGTCTGTGAATAGCCCTCACGTATCGTGGAGGTAATAGTCTTGATACCAGATACCTGACTGATTCTGTTTTCAATGGGCTTCGTGACGAGAGTTTCCATTTCCTCAGGTGCCGTACCCTCATAGGTAACGGTGACGGCTACCATAGGAAGCTCAATATCAGGATAAAGGTCAACTCCGAGGCTCGGATAGGATTTGATACCGAATACGACGAGCACAAGAATGAACATCGTCGTAAAAACCGGGCGCCGGATAAACGTATCTATCATTTTTCTTCCGCTCCCCGTTCGGATATTTTAACTTTGGAGCCTTCGCGGACTTTATTGAGTCCGCCTGTGATAATAACATCCTGCTCCGTGATTCCGTCAAGAACCTCTACGAGGTCATCTCCGATATAGCCTGTCTTCAATACCTTGCGGACGGCAACTCCGTCCTCTATAACATATACTGTGCGCTGGTCGTCGCGCATTACAATAGCCGAAAGAGGCACTGTAAGCACATTCGGTTTCGGCACTGCCGTCAAAATAGCGTCCGCGTAAATGCCGCCGCGGAGCCTTCCGTCAGCGTTGTTCACCGTGACCTCTGCCTCGAAGGTACGTGCAGGCTGCACGGCAACCGGGCTGATCCGCGTGATAGTTCCCACAACACGCAGGTTGTCCATGGACGGGATAACGCACTCCACTCTGCCTCCAACGGCTATGCTTGAGATAAAGCCCTCAGGTACATCGATTTTCGCGCGAAGCACAGAAATATCCGCGATGTTAAAGAGAGCAGTTCCCACCTTTGCGTAATAGCCCTCCTGATAATAGCGTTTCTGCACTATGCCTGCACGCGGCGTCGTTACAGTCGTACCGCCTGCCTTTGAATCGGCTGCTGCCACAGAGCCTTCCGCGTTTGCCAGCTTTCCGAGAGCGTTGTTCAGCGCGAACTGGGCGTGCTCCAGCTCCTCAGCGGAAACCGCGCCCTTGTCAAAAAGATATTTCGCACGGTCATAGTCATGCTGCGCTTTTTCAACGGTTGCCTGCGCGTCGATGTACGAACCCTGTGCCTGCATGAGACTTGCATTCGTATCCGTCTGCTCAAGCACAACAAGGGCCTGTCCTTCCTTGACCGCCTCGCCCTCATTTACAAGGACACGCTCAATGCGTCCGTCGACCTTGGCTGCTACATCTGCCTGCCACACGGGCTCAAGCGTTCCCGAAAATTTATATTTCGGCACGATAGTCTTTCTGATCGGATTGCCTGCCGTAACAACTGCGCTTTTTCCGCCTCCGCCGGTTTTCGCCTTTGCGTTGCGCTCCATAATGTTCATACCCACGCGGAATGCAATGATAGCTACTATAACCCCCATCACTATTGCCAAAATCCGCATTCTCTTATCCTGAAACATCAGCTTACGCCCCCTGCTGAAGATTACTTATTTCGTTCATTATAGCATGCTAATTACCTATTTAATATAAATAGAACATAAATAAAAATCCACCCGCGTAGCGGGTGGTATTTCATTTTCGGGCATAGCCCTATCCTAAACTAGCTACGCATACATGCGTCAAAATTTGGCCTGCCAGCCATGCGTTGATTACTTGCTACCCGTAAACGGGTCTTTCGGGTCAAACATTCAACAATTGATTACAATGTTTATCATTAAACCAAAACTTCGTAAACAAATCGCTGAAGAGTTTGAAAAGAACCCTCCAAAAACTTACAAACCACCGACTAGCCAGTAAAGAAGAACACTAGCTGGCATGCTCATACCGAAGAAGACCATCATAAGTGGCATGACATACATTGTGCCTTTCATGGCAGCACGTTGTTCTTCAGCAACAGCTTGCATTGACAACCATGATTGGAAGAAGTAAAGGATTGCGATAACAGCTGTAAGTAGCATGCTACGAGTTCCAAGGTCAATACCTAAGAATGT
>JAILNL010000152.1 GCA_024691625.1 Schwartzia sp. (in: firmicutes) | reverse complement strand
TGATTACCGCAATCTTTCATATTTCATTGAGGTAATTGTATTCAAACTCAGCCAGCAGGTTGCGGGAGTGCTTTCGACTTTGCCGGAATACGCGGAAGTAGAGGAGCCTGTCGTGCAGCGTGAGGCGCAGAGACTCGTTTTTGAGTTCCTGCACCGTATTCCGAAGCTGCGTGACTATGTGAACTCCGACCTCGAGGCTGCTTTTGACGGAGACCCTGCTGCAAAGAGCATGGACGAAATAGTTCTGGCGTATCCGGGGCTTATTGCCATTACCATTTACCGTATCGCACATGAGCTTTTTACATTGCGTATTCCTTTGATTCCGCGCATGATGACGGAGTATGCCCACAGCCGCACGGGCGTGGATATTCACCCGGGCGCTACAATCGGCAGATATTTCTTTATCGACCATGCGACAGGCGTTGTGGTTGGCGAGACTTCCATAATCGGTGACCATGTAAAGCTCTATCAGGGCGTTACCATTGGCGCGCTTTCCACTCGCGGAGGCCAGAAGCTCAAAGGCAAAAAGCGTCACCCGACCATCGGGGATAATGTCACGATTTATTCGGGTGCGTCCATACTCGGCGGAGATACTATAATCGGACATGACTCCGTAATCGGAGGCAACTCCTTCATTACGCAGTCCATCAATCCGGGCACCCGTGTCAGTATCAAGAATCTTGAGCTGCAGCTTGACGAGGCTCATCACGAGACTATCAAGAGCAAGGATTTGTCGCCTGAGGGCTGGATTTATACAATCTAATAAAAAATGAAAAGTCTGCGGATACCCTTCGCAGACTTTTTTCAATGGTGGAAATGTGATAGAATGAGTCATAAATGTAGGAGAAAGTTTGAAAGGGAGTATTGTGATGAGTGAAGAAAACTGCAGCCATGACTGCTCAAGCTGCGGCGTAGAATGCGGTTCGCGCACGGCGCCTCAGAGTCTTTTAGTTAAACCGAATGAACTGTCAAAGGTAAAGCATGTCATTGCCGTCATGAGCGGCAAGGGCGGTGTCGGAAAATCCTCCGTTACATCGCTGGCAGCGTGCCTCATGAGCCGTGCAGGTTATCATGTGGGTATTCTTGATGCTGACGTGACAGGACCGTCCATTCCGAAGATGTTCGGAGTAAAGGGAGAGCTTCGCGGTACGGAGAGCGGCGCTTATCCTCTGCCCAGCGACGGAGGAATCGACCTTGTTTCCATCAATCTCATGCTGCCGAACGAAGACGACCCTGTCGTATGGCGCGGTCCGGTTATTTCGGGAGTTATCAAGCAGTTCTGGTCGGAGATTATCTGGCAGGATATTGACTATCTCTTTGTAGATATGCCGCCGGGAACGGGCGACGTTCCTCTGACGGTGTTCCAGTCGCTGCCGGTTGACGGCATTGTTGTCGTCACCTCGCCTCAGGATCTCGTTTCCATGATTGTTAAAAAAGCCGTAAACATGGCAAGTATGATGAATGTTCCTATTCTCGGACTCATCGAAAACATGTCCTTCTTCCGCTGCCCGGACTGCGGCAAGGAACACCATCTTTTCGGTGAAAGCCATCTGCCGTCTATCGCAGCGCAGTATGACCTGCCTGTTATCGGACATGTGCCTCTCGACCCTGTGCTGGCTGATGCCTGTGACCACGGCAAAATCGAGAGCTACGATGCTCATTACCTCGACAGCCTGCAGGAAATCCTCGAAAAGCTGCCGGAAAAAGAATAAATTAACATCAGCTGTGGCAGATGAACGCTCATTTGCCGCAGCTTTTTTATGTTCATATTAAGCTGACTGCCTGTGTATGATTCAGGTCAGTCTTGTTGCAGGAAAGACTGAGTGTGTAATAAAATAAAAGTATGATTGAAGGGGGTGCTGCTGTGAAGAAGGTTCGGATTACTGTTATGCGCAAGGCCTGTTACGAAGACCTGATGGCGAAATACGAGAATCCCATTGAGCACGCCTGCGATATCCGGGAGGGGCAGGTATTTATTGCCGGCGGATGGAAACGCCCTGAGGGCTTTTGTGAGAGTGCATGGGAAACTATATCTCCGTTTGTTATGGCTTTGGCGCACGGCGCAGAGGACTTTTACGACGGATGGATGAAGGATAAGCGGTCAGCAATGATATCATGCAACGATGGTTTTCGCCCTGTCAGCTTTCTGTTGGAGGCGGTGGACGATGGAGATTAGGGTACTTCGATATTTTTTAGCGGTGGTGCGGGAGCAGAATATCTCGCGGGCGGCGGAGGCGCTGCATCTGACACAGCCAACGCTTTCGAGGCAGCTTGCCGAGCTGGAGGCCGAGATCGGGCGGCCGCTTTTCGAACGCGGACGGCGGCTGGCGCTGACTGAGGCTGGCGTGATGCTTCGCCGTCGGGCGGAGGAGGCCGTGGCACTGGTTGACAAGATCGAGGCGGAATTTCAACAGAGCGAGGACGTGGGTGGCACGTTGACCATTGGCAGCGGTGTCTACGCGGCGGGCAATGAGGTCATTCGCGCGTTGGAGGATTTTTCTCTGCGATATCCGAAGGTAAGTTACGAGATTTACACGAATACGGCGGACACGCTTCGCGACCGTCTCGATGCGGGGCTTCTCGACTTCGCAATTTTACAGGAGCCTATCAACGTCGCCCATTACGATTATTTCCGCTTGCCGACAAAAGAGGTTTGGGGCGTATTTACGCGAGCGGACAGCGAGCTTGCGAAAAAGAAAAAGATTCGCCGAAAAGACCTCGCGGGGCGGCGGCTCGTCAGCGCAGGACGCTTGTCCGTCCGCAAGGAGGTCGAGCATTGGCTCGGCGACATGACGGATTTGCAGCTTTTCGCCCATCACAATCTTGTGGACAATTCGCTGCCGCTGGTGGCGGACGGTTTTGCCGAAGCCATTACCATCGAAGGCGCGGTGCGAAATTACGACCCGGCGCGGTTCGCGTTCCGTCCTTTCGATCCGCCGTTGACGTCGACGGTGGTGCTGGCTTGGAAACGTTTCCAGCCAGCCTTTGGCGCGGCGGGACGATTCTTGGAGTTTTTGCGAGAAAAATAAACTCTGCCTCCGAGGCATAGATTAATATGAAAAATGGGTATTAGACAGAATAAGCAATAAGAAGATATACTTTGGGTGAAGCCGATAAAAAAGCTCACCCATTTTTTATTGAGGAAGGTGAGGCGATTGAGGAAAAAAGAAAAGGAAGAAGGGCTGTCCATTCTTTTGGAAAGAGCAGGATTATCCGTACCGGACGTTCGCCGCTATTTGGAGCTTTCGCTGCGCGCAGGAACAGAGACGGCGCGGGTGCAAATCTTGCGGGGACAGCGCGGAAAATTGATGGATGAACTGCACCAAAGACAGCAGATTTTAGATCAAGTGGATTATCTGATATGGCAAGCCGAGAAAAAATGAAATTTGGAGGGATAGAATGTGAACTGCAGAAAATGGACGGCGGCGATTCTGGCCGCGGGAATGTTCTTCACGGCAAATTTTATGACGATGGGAGTGGCAGAAATGGCGGAACAACGGGAAGCGGTTAAGATAGTACAGACAGCGGGACGTGAAAGGCTTGGAAATTTTGCTCCGGACTTCGCGCGGTACAACGATGATATCCTCTTCGGCGAGGTCTGGTCGAAAAACGACGTGCTCTCGCTGCACGACAGGAGCATCGTGACGGTTTCGGCGCTGGTGGCCTCGGGAGTCATTGACAGCTCGCTTAAATATCACATCGAATCGGCAAAGAAGAACGGCGTCACGAAGGACGAAATGGTCGAGATTATCACACAGCTCGGTTTCTACGCAGGCTGGCCGAAGGCGTGGGCAGCATTTAATATGGCAAAGGAAGTCTATGCGGAGGAAACGGCGGAAATAAAAGAGGGTTTAACAGTAGAGGATATTCGCCGTACTAGCCTTTTCCCGGTGGGTGGTGAAAATGTAAATTATGCTCAGTATTTTGACGGTACCAGCTACCTTAATATGGTCTCGACGGAACAGGTAGTGCTTGGCAACGTGACTTTCGAGGCAGGCTGTCGCAATCATTGGCATATTCACCACGCTTCCAAAGGCGGCGGTCAAATACTTCTCGTGACGGCGGGCCGCGGATGGTATCAGGAATGGGGAAAACCTGCACAAGAGCTGAGACCGGGTGACGTTGTGCATATTCCGGCAGGTGTTAAGCATTGGCATGGCGCGGCAAAAGATTCGGCGTTCCAGCATCTGGCTGTCGAGGTTCCGGGCGAGGGAACGTCTAATGAATGGTGCGAACCTGTGGAATTGGCAGAATACGAGAAGCTAAAATAAACCGATACGATAAAAAAGAAGGAATTTCGACGTATGCAACGAAATAACAGCAGTAACAGCTTTTGAGGTCATAACTTTTATTCGAACTCTAAAAACGGCTGCAAAATCTGGGTTATTTGAAATAACCGACGGAGTGCAGATATGGAATTTGACATAAGAAAAGGAGCGTAACGGCATGAGTAAAACTTTGATTGCTTATTTTTCGGCAAGCGGTGTGACGGCAAAGGCGGCGAAAAATCTGGCGGAGGCAGCAGGGGCAGACCTGTTTGAGATTTGTCCGAAGGTTCCATATACGCAGGCTGACCTCAATTGGCGCGATGACAGCTCACGCAGCAGCGTTGAAATGCACGATGCTTTGTCGCGTCCTGAGATTGCGGAGAAGGTGGCGGATATTGGAAAATATGACGTGATTTTCCTTGGTTTTCCGATTTGGTGGTATGTCGCGCCCCATATCATAAATACATTCCTTGAAAGCTACGACTTGTCCGGCAAGAAAATCGTGCTTTTCGCTACCTCTGGCGGCAGCGGCTTTGGAAAAGCAGTCGAGGGGCTTAAACAAAGCTGCCCCGGTGCAAGTGTCACGGAAGGTGCGCTGCTTAACGGGAATCCAAGCAGAGAAGAATTTAAAGCATTTGTCGAGAAATACACGAAATAAGATTTACGAACAATAAAAGCGTGAGGTGAAGAAAATGAAAAAAGCTATGTTGATTAAAAGCGTATTGTCAGCAATCGCCTGTGGAGCTGTTTTGACAATGGGCAGCGTCTCTGTTTATGTGGCAGAGGCAGCACGGGTTGCGCCGCCGGAGTATCAGGCGAGAGGCGACAAAGGCGTCATTAAGGTCGAGAAACTTAAGCTGGAAACCAAGTGGGATAAATGCTTCCAAAAGAGCGATAAGGTAGACCATAAGAAAGTAACCTTCGTAAATCGTTACGGTATTACTTTAGCGGCTGATATGTACACGCCGAAGAATTATACTGGCAAACTTCCTGCCATTGCTGTTTGCGGTGCCTTTGGTGCGGTCAAGGAGCAACATTCCGGTCTCTACGCGCAGACTATGGCAGAGCGGGGATTCCTCACCATCGCCTTTGATCCCTCCTTTACGGGAGAGAGCGGCGGTAATCCCCGCTATACGACTTCGCCGGACATCAACACCGAGGATTTTTCTGCAGCTGTCGATTTTCTCTCCGCTCAGGACAATGTTGATTCTGAAAGAATCGGTATTATCGGCATCTGCGGCTGGGGTGGTCTTGGCATCAACGCGGCGGCCATGGATACAAGAATCAAGGCTTCAGCCATTATGACCATGTATGACATGAGCAAAGTCTTGGCCAACGGCTACTTCGATTATGACAAGGACGAGGCCACGCTCAGGAAGGAGCGCATGGAAAATCGCAGGAAATTGAACGCCCAGCGCACCATTGATTATAAAAATGGCATCTATGAGCATGAAGGAGGCGTCCCTGACAATCTGCCCGATGATGCTCCTGACTTTGTCAAGCAATATTATGATTACTACAAGACCGGGCGTGGCTATCATCCCCGTTCGCTCAATTCAAATAACGGCAGAAATCTGACCTCGCAGCTTCCTTTTATCAACATGCCGCAGCTTACGTATGCGAATGAAATCGAGACGCCCGTTCTCCTCGTTCACGGTGAAAAGGCGCACAGCAGGTATTTCTCCGAGTATGCCTTCGAGAAAATGACGGGCGTCAAGCCGAACGGTCAGAGCATGGTGGTTGGCAACAAGGAACTGGTGATTGTTCCGGGAGCTATTCACTGCGACCTTTATGACGGCGGAGGAAAGAATGCGATTCCGTTTGACAGGCTCGAGGCGTTCTTTAGGGCAAATTTGAAATAAGATGCAAGCGTGAGAAATATTCTTCGCAAAGTCAGCACTGATACTGTATACTGATTGCGGAGGAGATTCGGATGAAAATACTTGTAGATGCTGATGCTTGTCCTGTGGTGAGACAGATTGAAGAAATAGCTGAGCGGCACAGCGTTCCCGTTACTTTGCTGTGCGACACGAATCATGTTATGCGCTCGGATTACAGTGAAGTCCGTACCATCGAAGCAGGGGCGGATTCTGTAGATATAGCACTTATAAATCTTTTGCGGGCAGGAGACATAGTAGTCACGCAGGATTACGGCGTGGCTGCCATGGCGCTCGGAAAGAAAGCCTATGCCGTGCATCAGAACGGCTGGGAGTACACGGATGAAAATATAGACCGCCTGCTCATGGAGCGGCATATCGCGAAAAAGGCGAGGCGGGCCTCGAAAAAGAATCATCTGAGCGGACCAAGGAAGCGCACTGAAGAGGATAATGAGGTATTCAAGGCGCGGTTTGAAGCACTGCTTCTGCGGCTTTTGGAGCAATACTGAATTTGTAAATTCACACGGAGACATAGACACGAAAATGCGTTTATGTCTCCTTTTTTTATGCTATAATTGTGACTATAATAGTATAAAACTGGTTTCGGGAAATATGGATTATTGCGTTAATAAAAATCGTAGAGGAGTGAGCCTGTATGAAGGGGCGTACAGGAAGATTGGCGGCACTTTTCGGGATTGTTTTCAGCGTTTTGTTTTATTTTTGCGCACATGCATATATGCAGGAAGCGGATTCCTCATCAGGCAGGATTGTCCACGTAGGTATTCTGACGCAGCGCGGATATTCCGTGCTCCAGGAGGACGGCGTTGCGACGGGCTTTGATGCGGAGTATATGTATAAAATAGCGCAGTATGCCGGATTTAAGATTGACTACCATACGTACAAGGATTTTCGTGAGCTTCTTTCTTCGTTGGAGGACGGAGAGATTCAGATTGCGCTGGGAATATCCCAGACTGATGAGCGCAGGAGACGGTTTATTTTTACG
>JAILNL010000094.1 GCA_024691625.1 Schwartzia sp. (in: firmicutes) | reverse complement strand
CCCTCGGTAAGAGCTTTTCCTATATCCTCCTCGGGAATGTCCTCGCCGTTGAGGAATTTTTCAAGCAGCGTATCGTCGAAATCTGCAAGGGCCTCAACCAGCGCCTGACGTGCTGCCTCTACGTCTGCAGCCATGTATTCCGGCACTGTCGTATCCAAATGCTCCGCGTCATGGGACATGATTCTTCCGCTCAATGTGAGAAGGTCTATTGTACCCTGGAATGTGCGCCCCTCGCCTATAGGCATCTGCACAGGGACAACGCCTTTGCCGAAACGGACACGGAGCTCTTCCACGACACTCTTGAAATCCGCATGCTCACGGTCCATTTTGTTGATGTAAATCGCACGGGGCATCTGCTGCTGTTCCGCCAGACGCCATACCTTTTCGGTTTCCACCTGTATGCCGTCGGGAGCGGAGATTACGATGAGCGCGTTGTCCGCCGCCAGCATGGCGCCCCTCACTTCGCTGAGGAAGTCGGGATATCCCGGTGTATCAAGAAAGTTCAGCTTACAGTCCTGCCACTCCATCGCCGCCAGCTTTGACGTGATGGAAAACCGCCGCGCCGTTTCTTCGGGCTCGGTATCATAAATCGAGGTTCCCTCATCAACACGTCCTACGCGGCTTACCGCGCCCGTCTTGAAGAGGCATGCATCCAGAAGACTCGTCTTGCCGACCTGACCATGTCCCAGTACAACGATGTTCCGAATGTTCTTTCTCGCATATTCCTGCATGCTGATTCCTCCCGTTCGATTATGTAATGATATGTATATTATTCGTGAAATTCTAAGAAATCTCCTGCTTTTATATTCAAATTTAGTAAAAAAGACTGCCGTACACATTGTACGGCAGCCTGCTCACATCACAATATTTTTTTACTGTCCCCCCGCCAGCTTCATGCGCACGATGCGGTGGAGGGATTTATCAAGGCGTTCTGCTGAAATATGTCCTTCCTTTACTGCATTCAGCAGGGCCTGATATGCTTCTTCCATGTGTTCATATTCATGGCATACAAGCACGACATCCGCGCCGGCTTCCACTGCCATGACTGCAGCCGTTCCGAATCCGTATTTGGCTGAAATAGCATCCATTTCAAGGTCGTCCGTGAAAACAACCCCGTCGAATCCGAGCTTCTGCCGGAGAAGTCCTGTTATTACCGCCGGTGAAAGGCTCGCCGGACGTTCACGGTCCACGGCGGAATAGATGACATGCCCCACCATGACAGCGCAGTTTCCTTCGTTTCGTCCCGAAAGCACATTGCGGAAGGGAATCATATCCTCTGATTCAAGCTGTGCCAGCGGAGCATCTACGACAACCGTGCCCTTGTGCGTATCCTCACGTCCTTTTCCGATACCTGGGAAATGCTTCAGCACAAAGGAAAAATGCTCCTGGGTATATCCCGCTGCCGCCGCGTTTCCGAACATGGCGACTCTTGCGGGGTCTTTGCTATAGGAGCGCTCGGGGGCAAGCCCCAAATCAAGCACGGGCGCAAAATTAAGGTTAATTCCGTAGGAACGGAGAGCTTTTGCGGTCTTTACCGCCCACACGCGCGCCGCGGCGGTTTCCTCACCTTTGCCGAGCGCTTCCTGAGACGGCGGCGGTTTTATATGGTCCTCAAATCGTGATACATAGCCGCCCTCCTCATCAATACAGATGAAAAGCGGCAGTCCCGGGTGGTGCGGGTCGAGAGCCTCCTGTGCCTCCTCGTTTCTTCGCATAAGGCTGCTTGTCAGGGCACGCACCTGCTCAGGAGCGCGGAGATTTCTGTCAAAAAGGATAAATCCACCGAAATGATTTTTTGTTATGAAACCTGTTGTCTGTTCATCAAGAATAGGCCCCTGCAGGCTTCCGACTATGAGCTGACCTACCTTTTCCTCTACAGGCATGCGCGCTATTATACCGTCAATCTGTTCCGCGCGGCTCATGGGGTGTACATTGGGGCTGGGTCTTACACATCCCGTCAATGCGACAAGCATTCCTATCGCGCCAATCAATATCCAGATTTTATAGTGCCTTAAATTAAAGTTTGACATGGCAGCCCCCTATATTGTCTGAAAATTTACCAGCCTAAAAAAAAGGCCCCAGGATGCGGACCCGGGGTTCGCGGGACAAATTCC
>JAILNL010000117.1 GCA_024691625.1 Schwartzia sp. (in: firmicutes) | reverse complement strand
CGTGTAAAGAAATCCTGCAGCGTCGCATGCGGCATCTGATATTTCTTAAATGCCTCGTACTGGTGCAGTACCTCCTCCTTTATGCGTTTCCGCAAATGCGTTGAAGCCTGCATTGCCGTGACATAATTCAGCAGCATGATTCCCTCGGGATATAAATGCCCATAAAGAATAAGATTCTTGAAATCCGTATATCCGTTGTCCGGAATCGGAAGCAGCATCTGCTCATCAGTGAACAAATCCTTGCAGAATATGCAGTCCTGCTCCGTACGGGTAACGTAGAATATCGAAAGCCGTGTTTTAAGAAGGTCCTTCAGGATATATTTATCTCCCGAAGACAAAACCTTTCTTCCACGTTCAAGAAAATAGCGAAGGGGAGTAATGTCCTCTGCCATCATATGATAATCAAAAAAGAAATAATCCCAAAATCCGAAAAGAAAATCTTCTTTATCATCAAGAGAGGCATCCCCGAAGGGCCCCGCATAAAGCGCTTTTGCGCGGGCGTAATCACCTCTGAACATGGGCTGACGAAAATACTTCTGCAGTCTGTCCACCAGTGCCGCAAGGTCGTCATTTATGGTATCTTCTTCCTCCGGGGTGATGTCCTCATCATGATTCAGCTTATCATAAACCGAATCCAGAGAAGGTCTCTCAGGAACAGTAAACACGCCGCCCGGGAAAAAGGATGCCCTTGCCCGTTCCATTGCTTTTATCTGAGCAGAACTTTCTCCGTAGTTATCAGACAAAAATTCCGAAAAAATCTCAAAAGCAGCATTAACAAACTGCTCGTCGAAGGACAGCTCAGGGTGTTCTTCCTTCATACGGTACATCATTTCATGGTAATCGTATTCCGTAAGCGCGGAAAAAGAAAACAACCCTGAGGTAAAAACGTAATCCAAAAGTACAGAAAGTGTGCCCCATATCTTTCTTAACTCTTCGTCATCGCAGCCCTTCCATGCCCGCTGGCGAAGATATTTTTCCATCTGTGACTGCCTGATCAAAGGATTGAGAGCGCTCCTTTTCTCATAAAAAAGCGCCACCTTCTGATAGACATTATTCATAAATACTGATACTCCTTCAAAAGGACTCCAATAGCGCAGCATTTTCACATGCGGCGAAGTCAAAAAAATTTAATGCATGCATTAACATGTACCCTTAATTATACCATATCAAAACACCCTAAAAAATACTGCAGCCTTTGTTCCGTAAAGAAAAAGCGAAACCTCAAGGCTCCGCTTCTTCTCATTTTTACGCCGCAATGTCAACATTCATTCCGCGATACTTGTTGTCCGCATCAGACTCCTTCAAATCCTTCTGATATGGATTGCTTTCATTATAGTAACGTATCTGTGTTGAGGTCTCGCCGCCTGAAATATACGTGCGCCCGCACTCGGGACATACGCTCGTCTTCAGACGTACCGAGGCTCGTACGACCTCGCCTCCGTTGGCAGCCGCCTTCTGATACGCGTTTGAAACATGCTCCTGCTCATGTCCCATGACAACAGAAGCCGCATTGCTTGGCGCAATGTGTCCCGCCGCCTTAAAAGAAACCATCTCATTTGAGCCGTCCTGGTATTTTCTGTTCTTACACGTCTGGCACTCAGCCGGAGAAGATTTACGTCCCGGTTTCTTTTCCGTTGAACCGCTGTTCAGCACAGGCCCGCTTTTATCTTCATCATTCGGATTCATTGGATTTACGGCATCCTGTCCGTAAGCCAAAGCATCTCCGGTTTTTCTAAAGGCTGTGCCCTGCTCCCGAGAGCTATAGCCATTATAAAATCCGCTTCCGGATATTCCCATTACGCTCATCGTACTCACCTTCCCTGCAATAAGCCGATAGTAAATCCTTTTATTTAATTATAACGCCTTAGTTCTAGTTTTGCCACAGGCAAAACTTCCTCTGTCAGCGTTTCAACGAGGCAAAATGAAAATTTTGACGAGTTATAATGCCTTCAATCAAAGTTTGCCATAGGCAAACTTTCCTCTGCGGCATTTTACCCGAGGGCACTAGCTTCGCGTCGCAACGAGGCGGGAGATATATGCTCGCCGCCTGTTATTTGCCAATTCCCCCACTTACAGAAGTGGGGGGCATCTTTTGCCAAGTTATACTATATTATCAATCAGACTAAAACATACAAAATAGGAGCTACATACAAGGTGTAGCTCCTATACACGAAAAAAGAGACATGCGTTATACATGTCTCTTTATCAACCGGCAGCTTCCTATCCTCCCAGGCCGTCTCCAGCCAAGTACTTTCGGCCTCTACGTGCTTAACTACTGTGTTCGGAATGGGAACAGGTGGATCCACGTAGGCATCGTCACCGGATATTCAGTTGAAAGATTGCTCTCTCAAAACTATACAGAAGAAAAGCAGCGAAGCGCAACTTTAGTTGCCCTGAGTAGCTTTGCCATTTTGCGAAGCAAAATAGCTTCATTAATATAATGATTCTACGAACATTTCAGATAGTAAGTCAAGCCCTCGGCATATTAGTATTGGTCAGCTCCATCCCTCACGGGACTTCCACTCCCAACCTATCAACCTTGTCGTCTTCAAGGTGCCTTACCAGCTTGTGCTGTGAGAAACCTCATCTTAAGGCAGGCTTCACG
>JAILNL010000097.1 GCA_024691625.1 Schwartzia sp. (in: firmicutes) | reverse complement strand
CAGTATAGTCCCGTCTGTCCAGACTGTTATAGATGCTATTGTACAGTTTTTCCATCTTCCCACCGCTTTTCATTCAAGTTACAGCAAGCGCCTTGGTATGTGCTTCCACGCTCACTCAAATATATTCTACCAACAATGCTTCCCATTGCAAACAAAAAAGCTCTGATGCAAATAATACTGAATATTATGTTATAATGCCTTTAATCAAAGTTTGCCATAAGCAAACTTTCCTCTGCGGCATTTCAACGAGGCGGGAGATATGCTCGCAAACTGTTATTTGTCCAATCCCCACTTGCTGCAGAAGTAGAAGACATTTTTTGCCGAGTTATAATCTAATTAATAGCCTGGCAAAAAGGAGGATATTTTCATGAACCATTTGACAAGAAGGTATTTTGCCTTTGTTTTTATTTTCCTGTTTGTACTCCTTCCGATACGGGTGCAGGCCTCCGCCCCCATCATAATTCAGGGAGCCATGGCCTGCGAAACTGAAAACATGATTGCCGCCCTGACGAATTCCAGGGAGGAACGGATTGGTCCGTGGCGTTTTGTCAGCGGTGATTATCAGGGAGTTCCCGTAGTCATATCGGTCACCCGTATCGGCATGAGCAACGCCGCGGCATCTACGGTGCTTGGGATTGAACATTTCAAGCCAATCGCCGTCATAAACCAGGGCACCTGCGGCGGTCATGACCCATCACTGCACACCTTCGACCTTGTCATCGGTGCCGACTCCTTTGATTACAGTGCATGGATAAGTCAGCCCCAGATGCAGACCGCCAGTGCTGAGGACATAAGATTCTTCGCCTACAACGAAAATGACGAGCTCCATTACGATATAAAGCTCCATGCGGACCCGAAGCTCCTGAAAATCGCCAAGGAGCAGGCAAAATCCTACACAAGGGGAAAAGCCGTTGCCGGAACGATTGCTACTGCCAACAGCTGGAATCGGACCCCGGGAAGGATTCATTTCCTTAACACGGAATACGGCTCTTTATGTGAGGAAATGGAAACACACTCTTCAGCCCAGATCTGCAAGATGTACGGTGTTCCCTTTATCGGTCTCCGCGTCCTGTCCAACGCAGAGCTCCACGGCGAGTCCTTCAATCCCGAAGCGGGCATAGTCAGTCAGGAGTTTACCCTTATGGTAGCCAAGGCTTACTACGCGGCACTGCAGGAATCACAAAAGTAACTGCTGTTCAAAAATACAAAAAAGAGCTTTCTCACGAGGAAATTTCCTTCGTGGGAAAGCTCTTTTTTATACGTTTCAGTACGCTTCGCCGAATCTTCTGAGCAGAATGCGGCCGATAGCCGTGCGGACATCATCAGAGGTGAAGTTCGTCTCATCACCTGCATTTCTTGCTTTAGCTGTTTCCGTTACATCTTTTACAACTTCCGGCAAAATCATGTTCTGCAGTTTGATAGCATCCTCTCTTGAGAAAGAATACTTCAATGCGTTGTACATCATCGTCCAAACTGCGAATGTCAGATCTGTTTTATCCTGTGTTGCGTCAACTTTTTCCTGTGCCAAATTAATTCTCCTTCCTTACTTATGGCGATACCCCTGTCTTACCAACGGCATTCAATCCACTTTCAGGAAGACAATTAAATTATCCACAATCTAATGTCTTGCCCAGGTAAAACAAAGCCGACTACTATGCTACCATAATTATTTCAAATAAGCAACCATTTCATACAATTTTAATCGTCCTATTTTTTACTCTTATTATTTGAATATTATCCCAACGCGAAGCGTTGCAATTTCTTTTTATCTTTTATTTTTATGGCACCGCGCCGAACCTCGACAATGCCCTCCTGTGCGAATAATTTCAAAAGACGGCTGACGACCTCACGGGCACTTCCCATATACCTTGCAATCTGTTCATGGGTAATGCGCAGCTCGTCCGTTCCCAGCTTTTCGCTTTCGTCCCGAAGGAACATAGCCAGGCGCCGGTCCGCGCTCAAAAAGAGAATCTGCTGCAGCTTCCAAAGCATATCGCTGAGACGCTCGGATACCTTCTCATAGGCACAGCAGCGCACATATATATTTTCATCGGCAAGCCGGCGGAATGCGTCAGACTCAGTCAGCAGGACCTCAGTATCCTCCTCAGCCTCAATAAGCACATGAAAGGTCACCGCCTGCAGAGCGCAGGACGCCGACATAACGCCTACATCCCCGACCTCGAGACGGTAAAGCGTAACATCGCGCCCGTCAGGGGACAGGGTATATGTCCTAAGGCTTCCTTTTTTCACAAGAAGCACACCTGCGCAGCGGTCACTGTCGCTCTGCACCATTTCTCCCTTTTTGAAGATTACGGGATATGTATGGTCATTGAGAAACGAACGCTGTGAATCCGTAAGCTGCTGCCAAAATGCAAAGTTCTGGATATAGAGGTCTGTTGCTGTCTTTTTCATTCCGCCGTCTACCTTCTTTCACGCACCGGGGAAAAACTCGTCAATTACTTCCTTTTCCGTCGGCTTTCCAAAATATGAACCGATAATGAAGAACAGAAGTGATACCGTGATACCGATTGTAATCTGATGAAGGCCGAAAATCTTAAAGCCCATGAACTGCGTCACGCAGTAGGCTATAGTACCTCCGCCCATGGAGAGCAGCGCGCCCATGCGGTTCGCCTTTTTCCAGTAGAGTCCCAGAAGCAGCGTCCAGAAGAATGCCGTTTCAAGGCCGCCGAAGGCGAACATGTTGATAATCCAGATAAGGCTAGGCGGCGTCAGCGCGATAAAGAACACAACCGCTCCGATAAACGCCGTCGCCAGCATGGACAGGAAGCGGAGTTTTTGTCAGGAACGCTCTCGCCCGCCTTTTTCTTCTGATGGAGATATACATCCTTCAAAATAGCCGAAGACGCGACAATCAGGAGTCCTGAAATAGTTGAAACGGATGCCGCCAGCGGCCCTATAATGGCAAAACCCACAAGATACGACGGCATTGAAGCCACAATGGTCTTTGGAATAATATAGTCAACACCACCATAGCTTTCAAGAGATCCCGTCAGCACACCGTGTGCGAGAATACCCGTGAAATTGACACCGATATTCATAAAGCCGACAACAACCGTACCGATAACCATTGCACGGTGCAGGCTTTTTGTGTCCTTGTAGCTTATACCGCGGACTACAGACTGCGGCAGCGCAATGGTGAAAATACCTACAAGAAGCCACTGGGTGAGATAAAGCCCTATGGGCATATTTCCTGCCGAAAGCGGCTCAAGCATCTCCGGGTGGTTAGCATGAATATTTTCCATTATAGCTGTGTAGCCGCCGCCTGCATCAAGCACGCATGAGAACAGCAGCACGATGCCGATCATCATCATGATTGCACAGCAGGTATCCGTCAGAGCAACGGCACGGAAGCCGCCAACCGTTGTATAGACGACAACCACAAGACCGAAAAGCAAAAGCCCCATCTCGTAGCTGTAGCCCGTGACCGTAGCAAAGAGCTTCGCTCCGCCTACGAACTGCGCCGTCATTGTGCCGCAGAAAAACAGCACAATAATGAACGCCGCCATGCCCGCGAGAAAATCCGAGCGGAAGCGCTCGCGGATAATATCTACAACGGTAACCGCGTTAAACTTTCTCGAAAGAAGTGCCACGCGTTTGCCAAAGATGCCCAGCACAAGGAAAATCGCCGTTACCTGCACCACCGCCATGTAAATCCAGCCGAAGCCGATTTTCCATGCCATGCCCGGACCGCCGACAAAGGAGCTCACCGAGCTGTAGGTAGCGACTGTTGTCATGGCGAGAACGAATCCGCCAAGGTCATGATTGCCTATAAAATACTGCTGCACGAAATTTTTCGAGCCGCCCTGTTCCTGCTGATGACGCACATAAAAGCCAATGCCTATCATGAACGTCATAAAACAGAGCAGCGGCAAAAGCGACAGGAGGTTGCCTTCATTCTGCATGGTTTTCCTCCTTCTCGTCCAGCGGCATATCACGGAACACAAAGGACGTCAGGCCTTTCACAAGAATAATCGTAAAAATCCATACTCCGAAGCTGGACATAACAGCCCAGAGAGGCATATGAAAAATCTCAATACCCAAATCCTTCAGTCCGAAGCCCGCAAAGAGCCAGAATATGATGAGCGCCAGAAGGGATATCCCCGTCCATGCCGCTTCACGGCATATCTGCCGATATTTTTCTTTTTCAGACATAAAAAATCCCCTTTCCAATGTACTAAAGTGTACCTTAGAAAGGGGATTTTAGCAAATCAGTTAATCAATCTTGTGAATCCAGCCTTCCGGAGCCTCAATGGAGCCCATCTGGATACCTGTGAGCGTTTCATAAAGCTTCGTGATGACAGGACCTGCTGTCTCCATACCGCTTGCAAAGCAGATTTCCTTGCCGTGGTCATTGATTTTTCCGACCGGTGAGATGACGGCAGCAGTACCGCACATGCCGCACTCAACGAAATCAGGAACTTCCTTCAGGAATACCTCGCGCTCCTCTACCTGCATGTTGAGGTAATGCTCGGCAACATAGACGAGGGAACGGCGCGTGATGGAGGGCAGAATGCTCGGGGACTTCGGAACGACGAGCTTGTTATCCTTCGTAACAAAGATAATATTAGCTCCGCCTGCTTCCTCAATCTTTGTGCGGGTTGCCGGGTCGAGATAGAAGTTTTCGGCAAAGCCCTCGGCGTGAGCCTGAACACCTGCGTGCAGACTCATGGCATAGTTCAGGCCTGCCTTGATGTGGCCTGTGCCATGCGGTGCGGCGCGGTCAAAATCACTGATCTTGACTACGTTCGGTTTAAGGCCGCCTTTGTAATACGGACCAACCGGCATAGTGATAATGCGGAACTGATATTCATCTGCCGGCTTAACTCCGATAACAGCACTGGAAGCGAACATGTACGGACGGATGTAAAGCGTAGCACCGGAGCCATACGGCGGAACGTAATCA
>JAILNL010000035.1 GCA_024691625.1 Schwartzia sp. (in: firmicutes) | reverse complement strand
TGGCGAGATGATATCAAGTACAGGGATAAGAAAGCATATTCTTGACGGCAATCTCGCTGCAGCAAACCTGTGGCTGGGGCATCCTGTATCTGCATACGGAGAGGTCATGCATGGAGATAAGCGGGGACGGCTTTTGGGATTCCCTACGGCGAATCTTGAGCTATCCAAAACCTCTGTTTCACTGCCAAAGGGTGTGTATGCAGTACGGGTGACGATAGACGGGAAGTCTTACGGCGGCGCCGCCAATATCGGCTCGAACCCTACCTTTGGTATAATGGAGCCGCGGCTTGAGGTGCATGTGCTGGATTTCTCAGGCGATTTATACGGAAAGAAAATTATGGTTGAGTTCCTTGAGCATCTGCGGGGAGAAGAAAAATTTGCTTCGGTTGAAGCACTTATCGCGCAGATGGAAAAGGATAAGGCGGCATCTGATGAAATATTCCACAGGTACGCCGACAATATAGATGTATGAGTTCAAAGTTTCTCATTGACAAACCTTGAACTGAAGCATTATAATATTTTAGGTTTTAATACGTCCGCAGCGAAGACAGCGAGGTACTCCGACGCTGCCTTGGATGTTGGATGAAGTACATGTTTTTAGGAGGAAGAAAATGTTAACACAGGAAGCAAAATCGGAAATCATCGCAAAGTATGCAGTTCACGAGGGTGACACAGGTTCCCCGGAAGTTCAGATTGCTGTTCTTACGGCTCGTATCGCATACCTGACGGAACATCTGAAGGAGCACAAAAAGGATCATCATTCCCGCCGCGGCCTTCTGAAGATGGTTGGTCATCGCCGCCGTCTGCTCAGCTATCTCTACAACAAGGATATTGAGCGTTATCGTTCCATCATCGCAAAACTGAATCTCCGTAAGTAATCCGAAAAAGCGAGGCTTTTGCCTCGCTTTTTTTATGAAAATTTTATTTTTATAGAGGATTTTTCAATTTAGGTGTAGAATATTTAAGAGTTAAGATTTATACATATAAAGGAAATAGCATAGGAGGAAGACAGAAGATGCAGAGTTTTGAAATGGAAGTGGGCGGCCGTTCCTTCGTCATTGAGAATGGAAAAATGGCGAAGCAGGCAAATGGTGCCGTTCTCGTACGCTACGGTGACACGGTAGTGCTGGTAACGGCGACGGCTTCGAAAGAACCGCGCGAAGGCGTGGACTTTTTCCCGCTGACGGTTGATTATGAGGAGAAGATGTACGCAGTCGGAAAGATTCCGGGAGGCTTCATCAAACGTGAAGGACGTCCGGGCAATTCCGCTATCCTTTGCGCACGTCTTATTGACCGTCCGATTCGCCCGCTTTTTAATAAGGGCTTCCGTAACGATGTTCAGATCGTTGCAACGGTTATGTCCGTTGAGCAGGATAACCCGCCGGAAATTGCGGCAATGATTGGTGCATCCTGCGCACTCTGCGTTTCGGATATTCCGTTTAACGGACCGATTGCAGGTGTACGCGTCGGCCGTGTAGACGGTCAGTTTGTTATTAACCCGACAGTTGAGCAGCGCAAGGTTTCTGACCTGAACCTCACGGTTGCAGGCTCACATGACGCTGTTATGATGGTTGAGGCAGGCGCAAATGAGCTTCCTGAGGAGGTTGTTCTTGAGGCAATTCTCTTCGGGCACAAAGAAATTCAGCGTATTGTTGAGTTCCAGAAAGATATCATGGCTGCATGCGGCAAGGAAAAACGCACCATGAAGCTGTTTGAGATTCCTGAAGCACTTGAAAAAGGAATCCGTGACTACGCCGCAGCACGTCTCGATCAGGCAGTCCGCAATCCGGACAAGCTTCAGCGCGACGAAGATATCGCTGTCGTCAATGCCGACACGATGGAGCATTTCCTTGTGGAGTATCCTGATTCCGCAAAGGAAATCGCACAGGTTCTGCATGATGTTGAAAAAGATATCGTGCGCCACATGATTACACATGAGAAGATTCGTCCGGACGGACGTGCGCTTGATGAAGTGCGTCCTGTAAGCTGCGAAGTCGGTATTCTCCCGCGCGCACATGGTTCCGGACTTTTCACACGCGGTCAGACACAGATTCTGACTGTTACGACACTCGGTTCTCTTAGCGAGGAGCAGGTGCTTGACGGCCTTGGAACGGAGAAATCCAAGCGTTATATTCACCAGTACAACTTCCCGGGATATAGCGTCGGTGAGGCTCGTCCTATCCGCAGCCCGGGACGCCGTGAAATCGGTCATGGTGCTTTGGCTGAGCGCGCGCTGGTTCCGGTCATTCCGAGCGAGGAAGAGTTCCCGTACACGCTGCGCCTCGTTTCTGAGGTTCTTGAGTCCAACGGCTCCAGCTCCATGGGCAGTGTCTGCGGAAGTACGCTTTCCCTCATGCATGCCGGTGTTCCTATCAAACGTCCGGTTGCAGGTGTAGCTATGGGCCTTGTCAAAGAGGGCGAGGAATACACAATCCTTACGGATATTCAGGGCATGGAAGATGCTCTTGGTGATATGGACTTCAAGGTAGCAGGTACAGAGGTCGGTGTTACGGCTATTCAGATGGATATCAAGATTGCCGGCATTACCCGTGAGATTCTTTCCTCTGCTCTTGCACAGGCAAAACGCGGCCGCGAATTCATCATGGGCAAGATGATGGAATGCATCTCCGAGCCTGCAGCAGACCTCTCGCCGTACGCACCGCGCGTCACGACGATGCATATTAAGACTGATAAGATTCGCACGGTTATCGGACCGGGCGGCAAGATGATTAAGAAAATCGTCGATGAAACAGGAACACAGATTGATATCGAAGAGGATGGAACAATTCGCATTTCCGCAACAGATCAGGAAGCTGCAAAGAGAGCAGTTGCCATCATCGAAGATCTCGTCCGTGAGGTTGAGGTTGGTGCCGTTTACAAAGGAAAGGTTACGCGCATCATGAACTTCGGTGCTTTCGTCGAAGTGCTTCCGGGCAAAGAAGGTCTCTGCCATATCTCGCAGCTTGACAAGAACCGCGTTGAGAAGGTAGAGGACGTTGTCAACATCGGTGACGAGCTTGAAGTCAAGGTAACTGAAATCGACCGTCAGGGCCGTGTAAATCTCTCTCACAAAGTCCTGCTCTGATAAGGAAGGAGTGTTTCAAGATGGCTGCAAAGGAAAAGAAAGAAGTCGAAAAAAAAGATGATGAACTCATCGAAAAAGAGGCTGAAGAAGTTGCAATGAAGTCCGGCGGCGGTGTTGAGAAAAACGCCAAAGCTTTGAAATTTCAGGATTTCCTTGTAGATAACAATATCAATGTATTCAGCATTGAGTCTTTGGATGATGAATATAAAACAGTGATTTTCCGTTCCCGCATTGAAACAAAAGGACAGATTCTGCCGATGGCAATTCTCATCGACACCAGCGTATTTACTATCATTCGTACGCAGGTTGTCACGGGAATCGCCGGTGACAAGCAGGAAAAGATTCGCACGTACCTTAACGAGCTCAATACGAAATTCAAGATTTTCAAATATTATCTGCGCCCGGACGGCATCGTTTATCTCGATGTATGTCTGCCGTTTGTGGATGAGACTTTCGACAGCAAGATGATTCAGCTCATGCTGAGCGTTCTTGTACAGCATCTTGATGCTGTCTACAGCGAATTTATGGGCACAGGTTTGGGGCAACTGAAAAGGGTAACAAAAAAGCGCAGGCACCGAAATGGTGTCTGCGCAATTTTTTTGCTTATTCAGCAGCGTCCTTGTGAGTTACGGTAAAGACATATCCGACTTCGGGAACTGCTGCGAAGTGGAATTTGTTGTTGTCGTGGACAGAGGAATTATTTGCGTTGCGGATATCTCCGCCCTGCTTGAAGCCCATCTCTCCGAGAACCATATCTCTCATGTGGTTGGCGTCGGAAGGATAGAGTGATTCAACGATTACACCGATAGCCGTGAGCATTTTGATGGATTCATCACGGTTCGTCGGTTTTGCAATGACCTGAATCTTTGATACTTCCTTTGAGCCCGGGTCAACGCTTCCTGTCATCATAATGGATTTATCAAGGTTGTAGCTGAAATCTCCGTTCGTAACATTCTTCATAAGGATATCCTGTTTTTTGACATTGACATTGTCGTTGAAACGGTCATGAAGAAGAGTGTATGTTATGCCCAGTGTCTTGCCCGAAGGGGCAGAGGACGACTGATTTACAGCTGAGTTTACCGCGCTTGTGGTAGCAGCATTGCTGTTCATTATCATTCCTATTGTGGTAACGATAAATATGATTGCGATGGCCGCTATACCAATAGCAAGCCAGCGGCTCTTTTTCTTCTTTGCGATTGTTTCCGGGTTCTCTTCGTTTACCGGGTGATTGCAGCTCGGGCAGATTTTTTCTGCGACACTGACATCTGCATTGCAATACTTACATTTCATAGATTATATTCTCCCTTCTGACGAACTTAATATAGATTATAATGCCTTTAATCAGAGTTTGCCATAGGCAAACTTTCCTTTGCGG
>JAILNL010000029.1 GCA_024691625.1 Schwartzia sp. (in: firmicutes) | reverse complement strand
AGTGTACCGTCATCGGCGAAGGAATGTTCATAAAGCGACGGAACATATACACCCTCTACCTTCGCCAAACGCCGCAAAAGCTCTTTTTTCCCGAGCCCTTCAGCTTTAGCACCGTAGAACGCGTCCATGAAATGCTGCATTGTCTCTTCGCCCTCTCCAATGATAAATGCATCGACGAAGTCCGAAAGCGGTTCGGGATTAAACGTAGCACAGGGTCCTCCCGCAATAACTATCGGAGCATCGTCTCCACGCTCCGAAGCCAGCAGGGGAACCCTGCCTGTCGAAAGAATCTCCAGAAGGTTGAAATAATCCATCTCAAATGAAACGGCAAAAGCAATAAGCGGAAATTCCGAAAGCGGAGTCTGTGTTTCAAGACTCAGAAGAGGCGTATTTGTACGCTTATATTCCTCCAGTTCCTTCTTTTCGGGAAGGAAGAAGCGTTCACAGGCAGTATCTCCCCTGCGGTTCATCAAATCATAAATTATATGAATACCAAGATTTGACATACCGACAAAATACGAATTGGGATATACCAGCGCCATACGCTCCCGCTGCCCCGCGGGAAATACATAATAGCCTTCTTCTTTTTCCAGATGCGCCTTAAGCTTTGTCGCAAGCTTCCAAGACAAACAATCAACCTCCAATTAAAAGGGAGCTCTTTCCCTTATTTACCTCTCTTTTCACGAAGAAGCTCCTCAAGCTCCTCCTTGAACATGCTTATATCCGCAAATTTACGGTAAACCGAAGCGAAGCGGATATACGCTACCTCATCAAAATTCTTGAGTTTTTCCATAACGAGCTCACCGATGGATTTCGTCGTAATTTCGCGCTCCATAGTGTTGCGAAGCTCACGCTCGATCTCATCTGCCAGTGCTACGATACGGTCCGTTGGAATGTCTCTTTTATCACAGGAACGGATGAGTCCGTTAAGAAGCTTATCCCTGTCGAAAAGAACACGGCGGCCGTCATGCTTGATTACCATCAACGGCGTTTTTTCTACGACCTCATAAGTCGTGAAACGGCGCCCGCACTGAGAACATTCTCTGCGGCGGCGAATCGAGTTTCCGTCATCAGCCGATCTTGAATCGATAACACGGCTGTCTTCCTGTTTGCAAAAAGGGCAACGCATTTTTACACCTTCATTCTCTTAGCTTTCCGCTTCTGCGGTTTATTTTTATCCGGCTCCGCCTTCTTTTCCGGGTGAACCAGACATTTTTTATCAAATCCTATAAGGTCCTCACGATGAGCCAGCCTCAGTGCCTCTCTCACAAGCGGCCGGTTCGACGGTATCCAGTACTGCATAAGCGCGCGCTGCATACGTTTTTCATGTGGATTCTTTGCCGTATATACAGTCTCACCCGTAAGCGGATGTATGCCCGAATAGTACATGGCTGTGGACATTGTCCCCGGTGTCGGAATAAAGTCCTGCACCTGCTCGGGACGGTAGCCCAAGTCGCGGATAAACTCCGCAAGCTCTATGGCGTCCTCAAGCTTTGCTCCGGGATGGCTGGACATGAAATAAGGAACAAGATACTGCTCTTTCCCAAGCCGTTCATTCATTTCCTTGAACCGATGCACGAAACGGCGGTAGACCTCTTTATTTGATTTCCCCATGAGCCGCGTCACGCGGTCTGAAATATGCTCAGGGGCGATTTTCAGCTGACCGCTTATATGATATTTGCAAAGCTCCTCCAAAAAGGAATCCTTCGCAAGCATCAGATAATCGAATCGTATACCTGAACGGATAAACACCTTTTTGACCTTAGGCAGCTTTCTGAGCTCCCTCAAAAGCCCGAGATAGTCGCTATGGTCCGCCACAAGATGGCTGCATGGAACAGGCGACAGACATTCCTTGCCGCGGCATGTACCCCTCTGCAGCTGTTCATCACAGCTGGTTCTCCTGAAGTTGGCAGTAGGACCGCCAACATCATGAATATATCCCTTGAAATCAGGAAGCTCTGTGAGCAGCTTCGCTTCTCTTAGCAGGGATTCGCGGCTCCTGCGCTGGATTATCCGTCCCTGATGGGAAATTATGGCACAGAAATTGCAGCCGCCAAAGCATCCCCTCTGGCTTACAAGACTGAATTTGACCTCTTTTATTGCAGGAACGCCGCCTGCGGCTTCATACACCGGATGATATGTCCTCTGATAAGGAAGGTCGTATATTTCATCCATTTCCTCTTCGGTCAGGGGCATTGCAGGCGGATTTTGTACCACACACGCCTCACCGTTCCGCTGGACAAGCTTCTTTCCGCGAATGGCATCCTGTTCAAGATATATATTCTTAAACGCCTCAGCAAAGGCTTTTTTATCTTCTGCCACCGTATCGAAATCCGGAAGCTTCACATAGTCGTAAACATAATCAAAATCAGGGACGCGGTAACATGTCCCTGCCACATCCTGTATATTTTCGATATCGACACCCTGATGAAGGTCTGCGGCTATTTCCAAAATCTGCTTCTCGCCCATTCCATAGACGAGCATATCAGCCTGACTGTCCATGAGAACCGACCGCCTCACGCGGTTTGTCCAGTAATCATAGTGAGCGAACCTTCTGAGACTCGCTTCTATTCCGCCTATGATTACAGGCACACCCGGCCATATCTCACGAAGCCTGTTCGTGTAGACTATGACAGCGCGCTCGGGACGGCATCCCGATTTTCCTCCCGGCGAATAGGCGTCCTCATGCCGTGTCTTTTTAGCCGCGGTAAATTTATTCAGCAGCGAATCCATATTGCCGCTTGATACCAAAAAAGCCAGCCGAGGCCTGCCAAGGCGACGGAAATCCTCCTCGCCCCGCCAGTCCGGCTGCGCAATTATTCCAACCTTATATCCGTGTTTTTCCAAAAGCCGGCAGATAATAGCCGGACCAAAACTGGGATGGTCCACATAAGCATCACCCGATACAAAAATAAAATCGAGCCGGTCCCATCCGCGATTCTCCATATCCTGCCTTGTCATAGGCAAAAAAGGACTCATACAAAATTCCTCATTCTATGCACACTTTATGCGCGTTTTATTTGATTTCCTCCATCTTGTCCTTAGTGAAGCTGCGCTCCACAACCTCGCCCTCTTTTCCAAGCTTGCCGATGGATTTTCCGTTAAAAGTGACCTCTGCCGCTCCGGCATTTCCAAGTGTCACATTCACCTTGTCTTTTCCGCTCCAGTTGACCGTTTTATTCGGTTCAGCCGTTCCCTCAAAAAGAACCTGACCGTCTGCCTCGACCAACGCCCAGCAGCGGTTCGTAAATTTCACCGAAACCTGTACTGTTCCGTTCGTAGAAGGTACTGACATGCCCGGAGCTGCTACTCCGTTTGCCGCGGGCTGATTGGCATTTTTGCCGTTTGCCTGCTGTGCTCCTGTCTGCTGCTTATTTGTCTGAGCAGGTGCGGTCTGTGCGGTCTGCGCCGTCTGTGTTTTATTGGTTTCCTGCTTTGCCTTCTGGGTTACCGCCGGCTTCTGTGCCGGTTTGGCGTCAGGATCTTCACCGAAGAAATAATAAATGCTTCCCACGAAAGCAACAATGATAATTCCTATGGTAATCAGTATATTTTGCGTGTGATGTGATTTCTCAACACGTTCCCTGAAATCAGAACCCGTATCAAACATGGAATGCGGCTGTTCATTTTTCTCCGGTGCAGCAGGAACCTCAGGCTCAAAGCCGTGAAGCTCTTCTCTGAACTCCTGCACAAGATTATCAGCATTCAGATTAAGAAATTCCGCGTAATTACGAATAAAACCTTTTACATATACCTCGCTCGGAAGAGCTTCATAATTTCCCTTCTCAAGTGCATCTGTATACGCAGAACGAATACTCGTCTCATTCTCAATATCTTTAATTGTGAGTCCTCGTTTTTCGCGTGCAGAACGCAGGGTACTTCCAACCATTTTTTGAGCGTCCTCCTATCTTGATTTCATGTATATTTATCGCTCAGCTCATAAAGAACAAATCATTATTCTCATTCGTAACAATACACATTTTTTATTATACATGATGAATCTTCCAAAGACAAACATTCCCATGTATTTTTCATATATTTTAACCTATTGATGCAAGACGAATTTCCCTGACTGATTTTTGAAGTATACTTAAATAATCATGCAGCTCATCTTCCTTTGTATAACGCCCCAGAGTAACGCGTACCGCGCTCTTCGCCTCTGTGTCGGAAAGTCCCATGGCAGACAGCACATGGCTGGGCTCCACAGCGCCTGCGCTGCACGCGCTCCCGGCAGATACCGCATACCCTTCAATATCCAGACGTATCAAAAGAGAATCAGAAGACACACCGTCAAACCGCAGATTTATATTTCCGGGCAGGCGTCCCTCACCTGCCGCTCCGTTTAAGTGACAGTCCTCTATGGAGGAAACCGCAGCTGAGATAAATTTGTCACGAAGCTTGTTCTGTCGTTTCATCTCGCCTTCCATTTCTTCACGGGCCATAGAAGCAGCCGCGCCGAGTCCCACTATCCCGGGGACATTTTCCGTCCCCCCGCGAAGTCCGCGCTCCTGTCCGCCGCCATAAACAAGAGGAACAATCAGCGTACCTTTTCTTACATAGAGTACTCCTGTTCCTTTAGGTCCGTACAGTTTGTGCCCTGAAAGTGACAATGCGTCTATTCCAAGCTCATTCACATTCAAAGGAATATGTCCTGCCGCCTGCACTGCATCCGTATGAAAAACAGCGCCGCGCTCATGAGCAATTTCCACCAGCTCCTTCAGCGGCTGTATCGTCCCGACCTCATTATTAGCCGCCATTATGCTGACAAGAACAGTATCATCGCGCAAAGCCTTTCTTAAATCCGAAGAACGCACCAGTCCTTTCCCATCCACAGGAAGAACAGTCACCTCAAACCCCTGCGTCCGCAGATATTCTGCTGTATTGAGCACCGCATGATGCTCCACGGCGCTCGTCACAATATGCCGTCCCTTTTCCGCATTTGCTGCGGAAAGCCCGCAAAGCGCCCAGTTATCACTCTCACTGCCGCCGCTGGTAAAAAATATTTCCTCAGGCGCAGCCCCAAGAAGAAGAGCCACCTCTTCCCGTGCCTTCAAAACTGCCTGCTTTGTCTCCCTGCCAAAGGAATACACACTCGAAGGATTTCCGAAGCCTTCCGTAAAGTAAGGCAGCATTGCCTGCACGACCTTCGGGTCCGTCGGTGTTGTTGCCGCATAATCCAAATAAACTGCCATTACAGAGCTCCCGTTGAACCCATACCGCCGCGGCGCTTTTCTCCGTGACCTGCCTCGTCGCCGTCAACAGTCAGGTATGAATAAAATATTCCCTGGGCAACACGCATACCCTTTTCCACCAGTACAGGCTTATCTCCGTGATTATGAAACGCAAGCATAATATGGCCTTCGTTATCCTCGTTGTTATAGTAGTCGGCATCAATTATTCCCTGGCTATTGATGAATGACACATTATTTCTGGCAGAAAAACCCGAACGAACATGAATACCAAGATATTCATTCTCCTGCATATACGCCTTGATCCCCGTTGGAACAATCGTTACCTCGTGCGGAGCAAGCACTCTTTCCTCTGCCGCTTCAATATCGTAACCCGCGCTTGCGGCAGTTTTTCGTGCCGGAAGGTGAATGCCCTTATCCGCAAAAGCACTCACTACTTCAAATCCTCTTTTACGCATATCTTTTCCTCCATACAAAAGGAGCTGCAACCGGAAAAACCGTGCAGCTCCCAAACATCTAAAATTACTTTTCCTTCGAAACTTCCTTCTTGGCGAAATCAAATCCGCTCTCAAGAGGTCTTGCCGGTGTGATTGTCGAAATCGCGTGTTTGTATACCAGCTGCTGTTTGCCCATCGACTCCAGAATCACCGTAAAATTGTCAAATCCGCGTACCGTTCCTTTAAGCTGAAAGCCGTTTACAAGATGAATACTTACTCCCACATCCTCTTTACGGACCTGATTCAGGAAACTGTCCTGAAGATTTAAAATCTTCGCTGCCATCTCAATCGCCCCTCATTAAAAATTCATAATTAGTTATATTCGCTTCTTCAAGAAAAAATCCTCTATTTCCGGATAAATTTCCTGCAAAAGTTCTTCTGTTGTCTTTCCGTCCGCGTCAATCCAATGAATGTACGGCATTTTCCTGTACCATGTAAGCTGACGCTTCGCAAAATGCCTCGTAGCCTTTTTTATCTCATATACGGCCTCGTCAAGACTGCATTCGCCGGAAATATACGCGGCCGTTTCCTTGTATCCTATCCCTTTCATTGCCTGCGAGGTTCTTGGAATTCCCATATCGAGCAGATTCCTTACCTCATCAACAAGCCCCTGCTCCAGCATGATGTCCACGCGTTTGTTTATTCTTTCATAGAGTACCGCGCGGTCCCATCGAAGCCCTATAACAAAGGCATTATATCTGAGATGTCCTTCCTCACGCTTTTGGGATATCTTTTCCTTTCCAAGATGCCAGACCTCAAGCGCCCTCACAACACGTCTGAAATCGTTCACATGAAGGCGTGCCGCTGTATCGGGGTCTACCTTTTCCAACATATCATGGACATATTCCCTGCCATGCTCCTCCGCCAGACGTTCAAGAGAGTCTCTGTATTCATCGTCCCCCGACGACGTATTGAAATCATATCCCTCCAAAAGAGCTTTCGCATAAAGCCCCGTCCCTCCGACAAGAACCGGAATCATTCCGCGCCCATTAAGCTCAGAAATTTTTTCCGATGCCATCATCTGAAAATCAGTCACATTAAAATCCGCATCAGGAGTGAGAACATCTATAAGCCAATGCTTAACACCCTCACGTTCCTCAATAGCAGGCTTTGCGGAGCCTATATCAAAGCCCCTGTAAACGAGCATTGAATCTCCCGACAGGATTTCCGTACCGAGACGTTTTGCCAAAGCAACAGCGAACGCTGTCTTTCCCGAAGCAGTAGGGCCAAGAACGGCAATAAGGTCCTCTGTTATTTTATCGTCATTCATTCAAGCTCAATTGACTGACCGGGTTCAACAATATGAACAGCCGAGCGTGTCGTCTCCTCTGTCATAAGCTTATACTGCTTCACGTCCTGCTCAATAACAGGCCAGGTATTGTAGTGGATAGGAATTACATGTCCTGCGTTTAGCCACTGTGCTGCTTTCGCAGAATCCTCCATACCCATTGTATAATTATCACCAATCGGAAGAAGCGCATAGTCAATAGAATCCTTACGTCCTATAAGCTTCATATCGCGGAACAGTGCAGTATCTCCTGCGAAGTAAACAGTCTGCCCGCCAATCTGGATTACAAAACCGCACGCAATACCGCCTGCAACGCCGGAGCTGTGCTGTGCAAGAGTCATGCGAACACGTCCGAACGGAAGCTTCACAGAGCCGCCAAGGTTCATGCCGTGCCCCTTGATTTCTCCAACCTTCTCCTGGCACAAAGCGAGTACTTCAGGAATAGCGATAACCGTCGCGCCTGTGCGCTTCGCAATTTCCGGCGCATCACCGAGATGGTCTGCATGAGCATGAGAAACGAGGATATAATCGCACTCGACATCCTCTGCCTTTATTGATGCCTTCGGATTCCCTGTAAGGAACGGGTCTGTAAGAACTTTATATTTTCCGTCATCGAGCAAAACACAGGAATGGCCGTAATACGTGTACGTAAGCATAATAGTGCCTCCTTTAAAATATGAATCCAAAGACATAATTTACATTTATTATTATAACGCCATCGTTCGAGTTTTGCCACAGGCAAAACATACAAATTAAGCGTTTCATCGCTTGCGATATAACGCATTCGTTCCGGTTTTGCCAACGGCAAAACGCCATCTGTCAGCGTTTCATCGCTTGCGATATAGCGCTTGCCATCAAATAATGAATGACATTACGGTACATTTATGTGTAAAATAAAGAAAACTGACATGAAGGAAGCATTCTGTATGAAAAATAAACCGACAGCATCTACGGTCACTCTGCCTCAGATACGTTTTACAGCAGATATCCATCACGATAAACAATATCTTCTTGCCATTGGAGGCCGTGCGCCCTCTTCCGAATGGCTCCGCGAAGCATCAGAGCAGCGCACACTGTGGGCTGTAGACCGTGGACTCGACAGTCTTCTTTCGGCAGGGCTCACCCCGGAGCTTCTGATAGGAGACGGTGACAGTGCGTCCCCGGAGGCATGGCAAAAGGCAGTTTCCGCACAGATTCCGACAGAATGCTTTCCTTCCGAAAAAGATTTCACTGATACTGACCTGGCTCTGAAAAAAATAAAAGCGGAGAATCCCTCCGCTTTTATCGTAATGACCGGCGGCTTCGGCGGTCGGTTCGACCATGCCTTCACCACCATTTATTCATTTGCCCTTTCAGGCATTGCCGGCTGCATTGCCGACGACAAAGAATGTCTTTTATTTGCCAATGGTCCGTCAGAGCTTGAAATAACGTGCCTCAGACGTCCTTCTGCCATTTCTCTGCTTCCCCTGTCGGGCGAAGCACACGGCGTATCTTTTTCAGGCGTACACTGGCCGTTGGAAAACGCCTCCCTATGCCAGTCGAAAACGCTTACTGTCAGCAACAGACTAACCGAAGATACCAACGTCTGCCGGCTCCGCCTTTCAAAAGGTCTGCTCGGCGTTTATTTCGTCTGGGACGAATCAGGATTATGAAATCTTTGTCGGTACGCCTCATACAACACAACAGCAGCGGCAGAAGCCACGTTAAGAGATTCTGCCGCTCCCCTCATGGGAATATATACATGCTCCGCCGCGTCAAGCAGCTCCTTTGAAGCTCCATTGCCTTCATTTCCGAAAACCACAGCACACATACCTCTGTAGTCCGCATCAAAATGCGGCTGTGCCGTCCCGTCAAGCGCCGTAACCCTGCAGCTGATGTCATTTTCCTTCACAAACCGCAGAAAGTCCTCTCTGTCAATTCCATCAACCACAGGAACATGAAAATGCGAGCCCATTGCTGAACGCACAGTTTTGTCCGAAAACATATCCACTGTCCCGCGCAGCGCAATAAGCGCATCAGCGCCAACCGCATCCGCAGTGCGGAGAATCGTTCCTGCATTTCCCGGATCCTGTACACCGTCAAGCACCACGAAAAAACCATTATTACTCTTGATACTGTTTAGCGTATTCTCTTTCCTGCGCATAACAAGCAAAAGTCCCTGCGGTTCCTCTGTAGCAGCAGCCTTGCGATACAGCGTATCCGAGACCTCATAAACAGGACAGCCCTTGCTTTCCAGCATCGAAACAATAGCCTTTGTGCGTTCTTTTTCCGCTGCTTCGGGAGTCACAAGAGCAAAAACCGATTCCCAGTCAGATGAAGCAGCCATCTCGGCAAGACGAACTCCCTCTGCAATAAATTCGCCTGTCTTTTCCCTGTTCTTTTTCAAATGAAGAGACGCCGCATGTTTAATTTTTGCGTTGGATATACTCTCTATTCTTTCCATTGCGTCCTCCTGTCTGTGAAAAAAGCTCCCTCGATGAGGGAGCTTTTCAATATCTATATTACAGATTTTCTTTTGCAACAGCAACGAGCTTTGCAAAAGCAGATGCATCGCTGATAGCGAGGTCAGCGAGCATCTTGCGGTTGACTTCAACGCCAGCCTTCGTAAGACCGCTGATAAGGCGGCTGTACGTGATATTGTTAAGACGTGCAGCAGCATTGATACGAGCGATCCAGAGACGACGGAAGTTACCCTTATTCGCACGACGGTCACGACGAGCGTAGTAGAGTGCCTTCATGACGAGCTCGTTAGCTTTTTTGAACTGCTTGCTGCGAGCGCCTCTGTAGCCTTTTGCTAATTTAAGAATCTTTTTATGGCGTCTGTGTGCCGTCACGCCTGCTTTAACTCTTGGCATGTCTATTTCCTCCTAAAACTCGAAATTCAGATTAAGCATACGGAAGCATGCGTTTTACGCGATCATGATCAGCCGCTGTAATGAGAGCTGCCTTGCGCATATTACGTTTACGCTTCGGGGATTTCTTCTCCAGGATATGGCGTTTGAAAGCCTTGTTGCGTTTGTACTCACCAGAACCGGTGACAGTAAAACGTTTTGCAGCAGCTCTGCGTGTTTTCATCTTTGGCATTACTGTTCTCCTCCTCTTGGTTCTTTAGCTTTTGCCTTCGGGGCCTTTGCAGGAG